>DASRQW010000266.1 GCA_035696245.1 Longimicrobiaceae bacterium
CGATGGGCGGCTCTGCATCTCCCGTCGTACCGCCATTCCCGGCAGATGCGGGAGCGACGGACTCCACGGACGGATCGTCGTCTTCCGGCGCGGTTTCAGCAGACAGCGCGGCTTCGGCGGATGCGTTTCCGGACGACGGCATCGCGCTGAAGGGCGAGGCGATGCTGGCGCGGGCGCGGCAGGTGATCCGCATGGAGGCGCAGGCGGTCGCGGCGCTCGAGGAGCGGATCGACGCGAGCTTCGCGGGCGCGGTGGAGCTGATCCTGGCGTCGCCGGGCCGAGTGATCGTGTCCGGGGTAGGAAAGAGCGGCATCATCGCACGGAAGATCGCGGCGACGCTCACCTCCACCGGCACGCCCGCGGGCTTCCTCCACCCGGTGGAGGCGCTGCACGGCGACCTGGGGATGGTGGGCCGCGACGACGTGGCGATCCTGCTCAGCAAGAGCGGCGAGAGCGAGGAGCTTCGCGGCCTGGTCGAATACCTGGGCCGCATGGGCGTGGGCGTGGTGGCGATGACGGGGCGGCGCGGCTCGTCGCTCGGGCGCAACGCGCGCTTCGTGCTGGACTGCTCGGTCGCCGAGGAGGCGTGCCCGCACGACCTGGCGCCCACCTCGTCCACCACCGCCGCGCTGGCGATGGGCGACGCACTCGCCGTCGCCCTGCTGCTGCGCCGCGGCTTCGGACGCGACGACTTCGCGCGATTCCACCCCGGCGGCACGCTGGGACGCCGCCTGCTGCTGCGGGTGGGCGACGTGATGGAGACCGAGTCGCTGCCAGTGCTTCCGCCACACGCGACCATGCGCGAGTGCGTGGTCCTCCTCGCCGAGCGCCGCGGCACCGTGGCCGTGGCGGACGACGAACGGCGGCTGCTGGGCGTTGTGACCACGGGCGACCTGACGCGCCTGATGGAGCGGGAAGAACACTTTTTCCCTGTCGCCGTATCGGAAGTGATGACCACACAGCCCCGCCACACCGCTCCCGACGAGCTTGCCGCCACCGCCGTGGGCGTGATGGAGCGCCACGGCATCATGGCGCTTCCCGTTCTGGACGCCGCCGGCCGCGTCGTGGGCATGGCGCACCTGCACGACCTGATGCGCGCCGGGGCGGTGTGAAGATGCGGATTCCGAAGATGCGCATCTCCCGTGTCATCTCCGTCCTCGCCGCCGCCGCGCTGCTGGGCGCGTGCAAGCAGAAGCCGACGCCGCCCACCGCGGTCGCCGGCGCCGAGGTGGGCGCGGACATGATCATCTACGGCCTGCGCCACAAGGTGACGACCGACGGGGTGCGCAAGGCCGACCTGTACGGCGACACGGCGGTCACCAAGCCCAACAGCACCACGTGGGACCTGAAGGGCGTGCGCCTCTCGTTCTTCGACGAGAACGGCAAGCAGACCGGGGCGCTCACCTCGCGCACGGGCCAGTACGACGTGCAGACGGGGATGATGATCGCGCGCGGCAACGCGGTGCTGGTGCTGCAGAACGGACCCAAGGGCCCGCGCACCATCCGCACCGACGAGCTTCACTACGAGCAGAAGGCCGACCGCATCTGGAGCGAGAAGGCGACCAGCATGGAAGAGGCGGGGCAGACGTACCGCGGCACCAGCTTCACCTCCGACACGCACTTCCAGAACGTGACCGTGAAGCAGCTCAGCACCAGCAACATCCAGACGAAGGGCGGGGGGGTCACCTTCTGATGCGCATGCGCTCCGCCGTGCTCGCGGCTCTCGCCCTCCTGCTCCCCGCGCACGCGGCGGCGCAGGACCGGCTGTGCCGCGTGGTGGAGTCGCGCCAGGCGGTGTCCACCGGCGTGCAGCCCAGCGTGGTGGCCTACATCTCCGGCCCGCTGCTGGTGGTCTGCACGCAGGGCGAGCAGCTGCGGGCGGACAGCGCGGTGGTGTACCAGGCGGCCAACGAGGTGCAGCTCTTCGGGCGGGTGGACTTCCAGGACCCCACGCGCTCGCTCACGTCGAACAACGCCACGTACAACTCGCAGACGGGCCGCCTGTACGCCACCGGCAACGTGGTGTTCACCGACAAGGAGCGGGGATCGACTCTCCGCGGTCCGGAGCTGGAATACTACCGGGCGATGGCGGGCCGGCCGGACGCGCAGATGATCGCGCCGCAGCGCCCGCACCTCACGCTGGTGCCCAAGGCGTCTCCCGGCCAGGCGCGCCGCGACCCGCTGGAGGTGGACGGCGACCGGGTGACCACCATCGGCAACAAGTACATGACGGCCGAGGGCAACGCCGTGATCCGCGGCAAGAACCTGGACGCCCGCTCGGCCGAGGCGTTCTACGATGCGGACCAGGAGCGCCTGGAGCTGCGCCGCGACGCCAAGGTGAAGGGCGAGAAGTTCGACCTCTCCGGCGACTTCGTGGAGGCGCAGCTGCGCGAGGGGAAGATCCAGCGCGTGCTCTCCCGCAACGACGCGCACCTCGTGAGCGAGAAGCTGCGGGTGGACGGTCCGCTCATCACGCTCTTCTTCGCGGACGAGCTGCTGCAGCGCCTCGTCGCGGGCTCCGGCGCGACTGCAGGCCCCGGCTCGGCCGTCGCCGCGGCGCCGTCGGCTTCCGCTCCGGCGACTCCGCCCTTGGCGGGCCAGCCCGTCTCGCCCCCGGCCGTCCGTCCTCCGACGCCGGCTCCGGCCACGGCGCCCGCCGCGGGATCCGGCGTTGCGCAGGTCGCGTCCGCCCAGCAGCGCCCGGCGGCGAACGCGACCGGGTTCCACCTGGACGCGGACTCCATTGAGGCGATCCTGCCCGCGCAGCAGCTCCAGCGCGTGATCGCCATCGGCAGGGCGCACGGGGAGCAGTGGGACACGGCGCAGACGCGGGCGGATTCCGTCCGCCGCGCTGGCGTGGCGCGCGACTCCGCCCGCGCGGCGTCGCGCGACTCGGTCAACGCACGCAACGCACGCGGACGGCCGCGCACGGCGGGCCGCGACACGGCGGCGGCGCGCCAGCCCGCGGACTCCGCGGCGGTCGTGCGTGCGCTTGCCGTACGCGACCGCGACGTCATCGACGCCGACACCATCATCGGCTTCTTCGTGCAGGTCGACACCGCGAAGGCGCGGCCGCGGGCCCCCGCCGACACGACGAAGCGGCCCGAGCCGAAGACGGAGCTGGACCGCATGCTGGCGATGGGTTCGGCCCACGCGCTGTACCGCATGCGCGAGAAGGACGCGAACGGGCAGCCCAAGGAGCCGGGGCTCAACTACGTGATCGGCGACACCATAGACCTCACGTTCCAGTCCGGAGAGATCGACGTGGCGCACGTGCTGGGCTTGCAGCGTGGGATCTACCTGGGCCCCACGCCGCCCGCGAAGGCCGACTCCGCCGCGGCGGACAGCGCGGCCGCGCGGCGCACCGCCAACGGCGCCCGTCCCGCCGGCACTCCGCCCCGCCGCACGCCGGCTCGCGCGCCGGGAACGCCGGCCTCCCCGCCGGCCACGCCGCCGCCGGCCCTTCCCGCCAAGCGCCCATGAGCGACCGCGCCCGCCTGGAAGAGCTGGCCGCCCGCACCCCCGCGGCCGACGTGAGCACCCTTATCGCCCTGCGCGCGCTGGTGTCTCGCGCCGACGCGGGCGGCGTGGTGGACCGCGCGACGTGGCTCACGGCGCTGCGCGAGGAGTACCGCCGCTGGTACGACTCCGCCGCGGGGCACGACGGCGCGCCCGGGACGGGCCAGCTCGCCGTCTTCCCCGAAGCGGACACGCTGCGCTACCTGGACGAGTGCGTGGTCCGCCACTTCTCGGCAGACGGCGTGATCGAGCCCGTGTCGTCCAATGGCGGTGCGGGAGTGCGGCCGGACCGCGAGCACGTGGGATGGGACGCGGTGCGCCTCGCCCCGTGGGCCCTCGCCGGCGACGGAGACCGCGACGAGGCGCTGTCCGTCCTCGACCGCCGCATCCGCGCGATCCTGAACGACCGCCATCGCCCCGCCGGCGCGCCGCACGTCACACCCCCCGCCGCGATCTCGGCGGCCGCGCATCCACCGACCGACACACATCTCCCCGTGGACGCGCATCTGCCGACCGCCGAGCATCACCCGTCCGACGCTCATCCGTCGATAGATGGCTATTCATCCGCCGACGCGGATTTGTCGTCCGCCTACTCGTCGGACGATGCGTATCATCCGTCCGAGACCACCGCGCTCGCCGGCGGAGACGCGGCTGCCGAGACGCTGGTGGCGGGCGAGGCGTTCCACGACGAGGCGCATGCGGAGGCGTCCACTGGCGCGGGCGCTCCGGCTACGGTATCGGTTCAGCACGGGCAGGGCGAGGTGGCCGTGGGCGGCGACACGCTGCGGGCGACCGGGCTGGTGAAGATCTACCGCAAGCGGCGCGTGGTGAACGACGTGGACCTGCACGTCTCGCAGGGCGAGATCGTGGGCCTGCTAGGTCCCAACGGGGCGGGGAAGACCACCTCGTTCTACATGATGGTGGGCCTTATCGCGCCGGACCGCGGCAAGGTGAGCCTGGGCGAGCGCGACCTGACCGGCGTGCCGATGTACCGCCGGGCGCGCGCCGGCATCGGCTACCTCTCGCAGGAGCCCTCCATCTTCCGCAAGCTGACGGTGGAGGAGAACGTCCTGGCCGTGCTGCAGATGCTCAGCCTCTCCAAGGCCGAGCAGCGCGCCCGCCTGGAGCAGCTGCTCGACGAGCTGAGCATCAAACATCTGCGCAAGTCGTACGCGTATGCGCTCTCGGGCGGCGAGCGGCGGCGGCTGGAGATCACGCGGGCGCTCGTGGGCCGGCCCAAGTTCATGCTGCTCGACGAGCCGTTCGCGGGCGTGGACCCCATCGCCGTGCACGACATCCAGCAGATCGTGGCCAGCTTGCGGGAGCGCAACATCGGGGTGCTGATCTCGGACCACAACGTGGAGCAGACGCTCGACATCGTGGACCGGGCCTACATCATGTACGACGGGAAGGTGCGCGTGTCCGGCACCGTCTCGGAGCTGGTCTGGAACGACGAGGTGGCCGAGATCTACCTGGGCCCCACGCTGACCGCACGGATGCGGGAGAGGTATTCCAATCCTGGACAGGAATAAAGCCGTATGAAGACGGGCCTCTATCAGGGAACGACCCTCAAGCAGGAGATGAAGATCAATCCGCGCCTGTACCAGGCGATGGATCTCCTGTACATGCCCCTCCTGGACCTGCAGCAGCACCTGAAGCAGGAGCTCCTCAACAACCCCTTCCTCGACATGGTGGAGGGCGAGGTCGAGGAGATGGTGGAGAAGGAGGAGAAGGAAGAGAAGGACGACGACGAGATCGACTGGGAAGAGATCCTGCTGAACGGCTTCGAGACCGGCGGCCGGCGCGAGGAGTACGAAGAGCGCGAGTACTACGAGCCGGTGTCGGTGGCCACGCGCGAGCTGGGCGACCACCTGCACGACCAGCTCACGCTGCTGCGCATGAGTGACCGCGAGCTGCTGCTGGGCGAGGAGCTGATCGGCAACGTGAGCGACGAGGGCTACCTCGTGTGCCCCCTCCCCGAGATCGTCACGCGGCTCAACGAGTTCCTGGAGGACAGCGGCGAGGAGTGGTCGCAGGGCAGCGGCGACCTGCGCCCGTACACCCAGGACGAGGCCGACCGCATGCTGCGGGTGATCCAGGCCTTCGACCCGGCTGGCATCGCCGCGCGCGACCTGCGCGAGTGCATCCTGCTCCAGCTGCGCGACTCGGTCGTGCAGGAGCTGGTGAAGAGCGAGGGCGAAGGGGAGCCGCCGGAAGAGGAGGTGCAGGCGCGCCTGGCCGGCAGCCTCGCGTACCGCATCGTGGACGAGTACTTCGAGCAGCTCATCAACCACCGCTGGTCCGAGATCTCGAAGGAGCTCTCCATCACGCCGCGCGACGTGCAGAACGCGGCCGACGAGGTGGCGAAGCTGGATCCCAAGCCGGGGCTCAAGTACAGCAACCACGGCGACAACTACATCATCCCCGACCTGATCGTGGAGAAGATCGACGGCGAGTACCTGGTCTTCCTGAACGACACGTCGCTGCCGCGCCTGAAGCTGTCGCGCACCTACCGCGAGATCGCAAAGGACAAGAAGAAGTTCGCGGGCGAGAACAAGGAGTTCATCTCCAACAAGCTCAACTCGGCGAACTGGATGATCCAGGCCATCGAGCAGCGCCGGCAGACCATGCTGAAGGTGATGAACTTCATCGTGGACCGGCAGCGCGACTTCTTCGAGAAGGGCGTGCAGTTCCTCAAGCCGCTCACGCTGCGCGAGGTGGCCGAGGTGATCGACATGCACGAATCGACCGTGTCGCGCGTGACCAACGAGAAGTACGTGCAGACGCCGCGCGGCGTGTTCCCGCTCAAGTTCTTCTTCTCGTCCGGCCTGTCCACGACCAGCGGCGAGGACGTCTCCGCCCGCGGCATCAAGGCGCAGATCGAGAAGCTGGTCTCGGACGAGGAGGCGGGGCACCCGCTCACCGACCAGGCCATCGTGAACATCCTCAAGGACGAGGGCATCCAGATCGCGCGCCGCACGGTGGCGAAGTACCGCGACCAGCTGGGCATCCTCTCCGCCCGCATGCGCAAGCGCGTGTGAGCCAGCCCTCCGCCCTCCTCTCGCCGGACCGCCCCCCGCACGCCGCGGGGGGTGGCTCGCTTGCGCCCGTGGTCCCGGAGGCGCTCCGCCGCGACTTCGCCGTCCTAGTGCCCGCCTTCGACGAGGTGGACAACATCCCGGCGCTCTTCCGCGAGCTGCGGGAGACGTTCGCGCGCCATGGGCTAGCGGGCGAGATCATCCTGGTCGACGACGGCAGCAAGGACGGCACGTTCGAGGCCGCGCTTCGCGAGTCCGCCGGCATGGAGCGCGTGAAGGTCCTGCGCCATCGCCGCAACCGCGGGAAGACGGAGGCGATGGTCACCGGCGCGCACGCGGCCGAGGCGGAGTACCTGGTCCTCTTCGACGCCGACCTCCAGCACTCACCCGAGGAGATCCCGCGCTTCCTGGCGAAGCTGGGCGAGGGCTGGGACATCGTGACCGGCCGCAAGGTGGGCCAGTACGAGAAGCGCGCGGTCAGCTCCGTCTACAACCGCCTGTCGCAGTCGCTGTTCGCCGTGCCGGTGCGCGACCTGAACAGCATGAAGGCGTTCCGGACCGAGATCCTGCGCGAGATTCCGCTGCGGCACGACTGGCACCGCTTCTTCGTCGTCCTCGCCCACGCGGAAGGCTACAGCGTGAGCGAGATCGACGTCGAGCTGTTCCCGCGGCGGGCGGGCGTGGCCAAGTACAGCGGCCGCAGCCGTGTCCTCGTGGGCGTGGGCGACCTGGTCGTCGTCTGGTTCTACCTGAAGTTCAGCCGCAAGCCCATGCAGTTCTTCGGCGGCACCGGGCTGGCGATGATCTTCCTGGGCCTGCTCGTGGGCCTCGTCACCGTCGTGCTGCGCGTGGGGGGATGGATGCCGCCCTTCGGCTACCGGCCGCTGCTCACGCTGGTGGCGCTGCTGGAGACGGTGGGCTTCCTGCTGTTCGGCTTCGGTTTCATCGCCGAGCTGATCGCCACGCTGCGCGCCGAGATCGACGACCTGCGCCGCATCTCTACCCGCTGAGGCGGACGGCTTCCTCCGGCCCGCCCCACTGAACCCGATCGGCAGACTGATGCTCGGCAACACCGACCGCGACTGGAAGAGCTACGGCAAGAACGACCCGTACTACGGCGTGCTCAGCGACGACGGCTACAGCCGCGGGCGCATGGACGACGAGGCGCGCCGCCGCTTCTTCGAGTCCGGCGCCGCGCACGTCGATTCCATCTTCGCCGAGCTGAGGTCGCAGACCGGCGTGGATCCCGCCCCCGCCCGCGCGCTGGACTTCGGCTGCGGCGTGGGCCGCCTCACCATCCCGCTCGCCGGTAGATGCGGCGAGGTCGTCGGCGTCGACATCTCCGAGGCGATGCTGGCGGAAGCCTCGCGCAACGCATCCGCCGCGGGCGTCACGAACGCGGAGTTCGTCATCTCGGACGACGCGCTTTCGGCGGCGGAGGGGAGCTTCGACCTGGTCCACTCGTTCATCGTCTTCCAGCACATCTCGCCCGCGCGCGGCGTCCGCATCTTCGCGGCGATGCTGGAGAAGCTGCGGCCAGGGGGCCTGGGCGTGGTGCACTTCACCTACGCCAAGGACCTGCCGCCGGTGCGGCGCATCGCGTACGGCGCGCGCAGGCACCTGCCGTTCGCGAACCGCGCCGCCAACCTGGTCCGCGGCCGCCCCGCCGACGCCGCGTTCATCCAGATGAACGACTACGACCTGAACCGCATCTTCGGGATGCTCCAGGACCACGGCTGCGGCCGCATCTCCGTGCGCCTCACCGACCACGGCGGCTTCCGCGGCGCCGTGCTCTTCTTCCAGCGCGTGGATTTGCCGTCGCTGTAGAGGCAGCGCGGTGATGGGATCGAGAAGCATCGAGTCGCCAGCGAGTGGTCGCGGGAAGCCGCAGAGTCGCGGTAAATCTTTCCCCCGCAAGCAGTTCCCCCCTCTCCCGCTTGCGGAGGAGGGGCAGGGGGAGGGGGCACCCTTCAGCACGCGACCCATTCCAGCACCACGTCTTCAAAAACCACGAAGCCCCCGACCATCAAGGCCGGGGGCTTCGTCGTCCATCGCCGCTGTCGTCCGCCTTACTCCCCGCTCTTGCTCTCCACCATCTGCGGGAGGGTGACGAGATCCTTGATCTTCAGCTTGCGTTCGCCACGGGGAAGCTGGAGCGACACCTGGTCGCCCTTCTTCTTGCCCATCAGCGTCTGCCCCAGAGGGGACGCCACGGAGATCTGCCCGCCGTCCAGGTCGATGTAGTCGCCGAAGACGAGCGTGTACGTCTCCTCGTCGCGCGTGCGCATGTCCACCACCGTCACGCGCGACCCGAAGCCCACGCGGTCCGCCGGCACGTCGGTGAGGTCGATCTTCGACAGCTCGCCGGCGCGCTTGGTGAGCTGGTTGAGCCGAGCCTGCACGAACTGCTGCCGCTCGAGCGCCGACTTGTATTCGCTGTTCTCCTTCAGGTCACCGTGCTCCACGGCCTTCTGGATTGCGCGCGGAAGGGTGACCTGCAGCTCGTGCGTGAGCGTCTCGATCTCTTCCGCGAGCTTGTTCTTCAGTTCTTCGAGCATCTTATGGCAGCCGTGACCGAATGATTTTCGGAGGAAACTTCGACGTCCTTTCTTGGCCCGCAATGTAACCGCGCGCCGCCACCCAGCGCCACCTTCACGCGTCGCGCCGCCGGGCTCCGCCTCTCCGCGAACACCGGTTCCCGACGTGCGGGCAGATGCGCGGCGGCTGCGTACGAGCCGACGCTCACGCGGGGCATGGTCAACGCACAGGACGGGAGATAAGTTGTGCGCCGAGACCGATCAATGCGGCGCTGCCTCTGCGGCTGCGCGCCAGTCCACTCCCTGCGCCTGTCCCGATGCACAAGAACAGCCGTCTGCTCTTCCAGAAGTACGCGAAGCCTTACTTCACCCCGCAGAGCAGGGTGCTGGAGATCGGGCCCGACGCCGACCCGTCCACCTACCGTGGCCTGGTGGAGGTGGAAGGGCCCGTGGCGCAGTGGGACACGCTGGATTTCGCCGCGCGCACTGACGTCCCGCTCACGTACCGATCGACGTCCGACTACACGTTTCCGGTGCCGGACGCGTCGTACGACATCGTGTACTCGGCCCAGGTGATCGAGCACGTGAAGAAGATCTGGGTGTGGATGCGCGAGCTGGCGCGCGTGTGCAAACCGGGCGGGCTGGTGATCACCATCAATCCGGTGAGCTGGCACTACCACGAGTCGCCGGTGGACTGCTGGCGCATCTACCCCGAAGGCATGCGCGCCCTGAGCGACGACGCGGGCCTGGAGGTGCTGCTCTCGGAGTGGGGGAGCGTGGAGATGGAAGGGATCGAGGCGAAGATGCCGCGCCTGCTCCGCAAGCAGCAGGTCTGGCAGCGCCTCTCCGGCGTCCTGGGCATGGTGAACGCCGTCACCAAGCTGCCAGTGGAAGCGGCGTACGACACCGTCACCGTCGCGCGGAAGCCGGTGTAGCAGTCCTAAGGAGCCTGCGGTGTCCACGGCTGCAGCGGGAGAGCCCCTGCATCGAATCGATGCAGGGGCTCTCCCGCGTGCGATACAAGGGCGGACTAGGGCAACAGGTACCCGAACCGCTGGGGAGCGTTGCCCCAGCAGTATGCAACCGATTCCTGCGTGATCCCACAGGTGGAACCGCCGCCAGCGTAGATCGATGCGAAGGTGAGCCCTCCGGAAACCGCGGTGGGCGCATAGGCGGTCACGACGCTGGACACGCCCAGCCCCCTGTATCCCCAGCAATACGCCCTGCCATCGGGCCCCAGTCCGCAAGTGTTGCTCTCGCCCGCCGCCACCGCGGTGAACGACAGCCCGAGGGCAACCGGCGCAGGCTCCGAGACCACCGGTGGCGGATCGTTCCCGGTCCCCACCTGACCGTAGAGGTCCTCGCCCCAGCAATACGCGGCGCCAGCGGCGACGCCGCAGACGTGCGCGTCACCCGCGCTGAGCGAGCTGAAGCTGAGCGTTCCGGCTACGCGCGTCGGAACGTAGCGGATGAGTGGAAGGTTGCCGCTCCCCAACTGGCTGTGCGCGTTGTCGCCCCAGCAGTACGCGATTCCGCCGCTGGCCAGCGCGCAGTCGTAGCGGTAGCCCGCGGTCAAGGCCGTGAAGGTCAGCCCTGGCGCCGACACCTGCACCGGCACGAGGCTGTGGTCGATCGTGTTTCCGACGCCGAGCTGGCCGCCGTAGTTGTTGCCCCAGCAGTAGACCTTCCCGTCGGTGGTGAGGCCGCAAGCGTGGTACTGGCCCACGGCTACCGAGGCGAACCGCAGCCCTCCCACGACGGGAGCGGGGACGAACGATGAGGATGAAGCCCCCGTCCCCAGCTGGCCCGCCTCGCCCAGACCCCAGCAATACGCCGCCCCGTCTGTCGCCACCGCGCATGTCGTCTGCGAGCGAACGCTCAGATCCTTGTACGACCGTCCGCCGGATACAGCAATGGGATACTGCGACTGGGCAATGGCGCCGGCGCCGAGCTGTCCGTGCGGGTTCTGCCCCCAACAGTACACTTGTCCACTCGTCGACAGGGCACACGTGTGCATCTCTCCGAAGGCAAACTTCGCCACCGGAAAGGTGGAGTAGGTCGTCACCCTGGTGGAGTCGCGCAGGGCACCTGACGCAACCGTGATCGTGGCGCGCCCTTCGGAAACCAGGGTCACCAGCCCGGTGGAGCTGACCTTCGCGACGGCGGAGTCGCTGGTAGCCCATTGCAGGCCGCTCGCGGGAATGGCGTTCCCGTACGTGTCGATCGCCGCCGAGGTGAGCTGGCGGGTGGCGCCCACGGTGAGGATGACCGTGTCGGGAGTGAGGCTGAGCAGCGCGGCTGGGCCGGCGGTCGCCGTCACGGTGAAGTCCGCGTTCACCGGTCCGGTGCCGGTGGTGATCGTGGCGTGTGCCGTCTGCTGGCCCACGGCGGTGCCCAGCACCCACGATGCGCGGGCGTGGCCACTCGCGTCCGTCACCGCCACCGCGGGCGAGACGGACCCGGCGGAAGCCGTCCAGCGCACCTCCGCGTTGGGCACGCCGCGCCCCTTGCCGTCGACGACCTCCACCTCGAGAGGCGTCGTGATCGTGCTTCCGACGACCGCCGAGGTGGGCGCGCCGGTGACGATCACGACGCTGGCCGGAACGGGGGGCGGCTCTGGGGCGTCGGGGCTGCTACAGCCTGCCAGCATTGCGAACAGTGCGAGCATTGCAGCCACCAGCACAGAGCACGAAGAGTGTCGCATCGGTGCACGAGGGGAAGGGGAGAGGCGGGCTGAGGAAGCGACGGCCGAGGGGCGCGCGACACGTCGGTCGCGCGCCCACACCGACCCCACGCTACGGCAAAGTGCGCCCAACGCGCACCGGGACGGCGGTGTCTGTCTTGGACCCGTTGCCGATCTGCGCGCTCACGTTGGAGCCCCAGCAGTAGACGGAGCCCAGCGCGGTGACGCCGCAGGTGCTGCGGTTCCCCGTGGCGATGGACGCGAAGCTCAGCCCGGTGGTGACGGGCACGGGGATGGAGTACGAGGTGTGACTTCCTTCGCCGAGTTGCCCGGCCACGTTCTCGCCCCAGCAATACGGCTTGCCGGCGGCCGCCAGCGCACATGAATGGAACCCCCCGCGTCCTTCCGCGGCCGTGAACGAGAAGCCACCGGTGACGGCAACGGGGGCGACCCTTGCGAACCCGGTTGCGCCGTCGCCGAGCTGGCCGTTGCTGTCGCTGCCCCAGCAGTAGACGCCGCCCGACGCTACGGTGCCGCACGAGTGGCGATTGCCCGACGTCACGGAGGTGAAAGCAAGGTGCCGCGCCACGAGCGTGGGAACGGAGCGCGTGAGCGTGGTGCTGTCGCCGACCTGCGCCTCGCTGTTGTCTCCCCAGCAGTACGCGATGCCCCCGGTGGCCGTGGCGCAGGTGTGAAGGCTGCCGGCACTGACCGAGGTGAACGTCACGCCGGGAGCGCTCACCAAAAGCGGAACGCTGCTCCCGGAGGTGCCGCCGCCCACGCCCAGCTGCCCGTAGCCGTTGGCACCCCAGCAGTAGATCTTGCCGTCGGCCGTGAGCCCGCACGCGTGGTACCCGCCCACGCTAACGGCGGCGAAATGGAGACCTCCGGCTACGGGGCTCGGCGCAGACTGCGTGAGGTAGTTGCCGTTCCCCAGCTGGCCGTCGGAGTTCAGTCCCCAGCAGTAGGCGGAGCCGTCCAAGGCAAGGGCGCAGGTGTCGTGCGCGTGCACGCTGACGGCCTTGAAGCTGAGGCCGCCCGACACGGGGAGCGGCACCGTCGACTCGCTGATCAGCGGGACACCTAGCTGTCCGTACATGTTGAGACCCCAGCAGTAGGCCTTGGAGTCGACCCCCAGGGCACAGGTGTGGAATCCCCCGATGCTGACGGACCTGGCCGCGAGCGCGTCGATCGTGCTGAGGGTGGAGGTTGCCGACGAAGCGCCGGCGTGCGCGGTGAACGTCGCGTGCCCCGCCGCTTTCAAGGTAACCACCCCGGCGGCGCTGATGGTCGCGATGGACGCATCCGAGCTCGTCCATCCTGCGTCCGAG
>DASRQW010000267.1 GCA_035696245.1 Longimicrobiaceae bacterium
ACCTCGACCTCCGCGGCGCCGACGGATGCCGCCGCGCCCACGTCTCCCGCCCGCAGCACGGTGCCCGCGCGGACGACCACGTCGCCCACGTGAACGTCCTCGCCGCGGACGCGGACGTTCTTGCCCGCGTCCACGTCCGAGAGGATCGCGACGCGCCCGTCCGCGGTGCCGATCCCGCTGCCGCCGTCGGTGTGCTCCACGCGCACCACGCCGTCGGCGCCTTCAGGCACCGGCGCGCCCGTCATCACCCGTATCGCCTCGCCGGGGGCGACGGGGCGTGAGGGAAAGTGGCCCGCGGGCACGTCGTCCACCACGCGGAGGATGCGCGGCGTCGCGGCTGATGCGCCTTGCACGTCGGCGGCGCGGGTCGCGAAACCGTCCATGCCGCTGTTGTCCCACGGCGGCAGGTCGATGGGCGAGGCGACGTCCTCCGCCAGCACGTAGCCGAGCGCGGCGAGCAGCGGCCGCCGCTCGGTGCCCAGCCGCGGGACGCCGCCGAGGATCGCGGCGCGCGCTTCCGCGGCGGAGAGCCAGTCGGCGCCGCGGTCAGTCGCCATCGGAACCTCCGCGCAGGAAGGTTGCTTCGACGAGATCGGCGACGCGGGCGACGTGCGAGCCCTGCGCATCCGCCGGGTCGAGCGGGACCAGCGGCACGTGGGTCTCGAAATGCGAATCGTCGGTGACGATGGCGAGGAAGGTAGCGGACTGCTCCGCATCTCCCGAGTCCTGGATGGCGCGGTCGTGGACGGCGCGGCGGAAGACTTCGATCTTCGGAAACGGGCCCTGCTTGTAGCCTTCGACGACGACGAGATCGTAACCTCGACCGGCGTAGAAGCGGCGGATGAGGTCCTCCGGGTCGGGCTCGCCGTCGGTGCGCATGACGAGCGCGACCTTGCCCGCGCCAGCCATGATCACCGCCTCCGCGCCGCCCTCGTTGAAGTGGCGCCACGAGTCGCGCCCCGGCTGGTCGATCTCGAAGTCGTGATGCCCGTGCTTCAGCGTGGCGACGCGATACCCGCGCCGCTTCAATTCCGCGACGAGAGCGACGACGAGCGTCGTCTTCCCGCTGTTCTTGCGGCCGATTACCGACACCACGGGCGGCACGGCGGGCTCATGCATCTGCATCGTCCATGCGGCTGGCGATCTTTCGGGCTCGCGCGTGGTCCGCGGGCGTGTTCACGTTGAGGAAGATGACGTCCGGCGCGCCGAACGTGCGCACCTCGTCCGCCGGGACGCGCACGGTCCGCACGCGGTCGAGGAGCGCGAGCAGCCGCCGCTCATCTCCCGAAAGCATGTCGTCCACGGTCGGAAGGCACGCGGCCGAGTAGTATGCGCACAGCGGCTCGATCCCGCGCCGCCCCTCGCTCTCCGGGATTACGACGTCCGCCCCCGTCGCGTAAGCGATCTCCGCGAGGTGCGCGAGAAGAGCGGGGGGAACGAACGGCAGGTCGCAGGCGACGCACAGCGCTCCGGGCCGCCCCGCATCCACCGCCCAGCGCAGCGCCGTCTGCACGCCCGCGAGCGGTCCCTCGCCGGGCCGCCAGTCGGGCCGGGCGGGGAGATGGAGATGCGCGAAAGGCTCCGGCTCGTTCGCGACGAGCACGACGGTGTCCGCCACCTGCGCCAGCGCGCGCCGGACGCGCTCCACGATCACCACGCCGCCGACCTCCGCCAGCGCCTTGGACGATCCGAAGCGGCGGCTCGCCCCCCCTGCCAGGATCACGCCGAGGGGCCCAGCGCCGCGCCCCGCATCCGCCGAATCGTCGCCGCCCGAAGCCATCTCTCCGCCGCTGTGCGAGCCCGCCCGCCGCGTCGCGAGCCGATGCGCCAACCTACCCCGCGGCGCACGGCCGAACAAGCGGAAGGCCGATCTGGGGAACGCCTCTTGCGCGCAGGGGAGCGGCGCGCTGAGATGTCTGGAGATGCGCTGACGGCTGTTCCTCCCATCCAAGCCGGACGACTGCGATGCTTCGCTACGATGAAAGCTACGGTCCGCCGCCGCGCCCGCGCATGCCGCGCCGCCACCCCGGCGGGGGCTACGACTGGCCGCTACGGGCGGCGGGCGGCTACGATCGCGGCGTGTACGGCGGCGACTATCCCGGCTTCGGCGGCTATCCCGGCGGGGGCGAGGGCATTCACTACGGCGGCGTCCGCCCCTCTCGCGGGCGTGGGTACGACGGCGGCTACTACGTGCAGGGCCCGCTCTCGGCCGAGGAGGCGTACCGGCGGCGGGAGGTCGCGAGGTGGGGCGGCGGGGGCGGGCACGAAGGGCGGGAGAGGGAAGAGGAGTGGCAGGGGCCGGTGGGCGACTCGGAGGTGGCGCAGCTCGTCCGCGAGCGAATCCGGCGCGACACGCACCTGGACGGCGAGCGCATCAAGGTCTCCGCGCATCGCGGCGTGGTCACGCTCACGGGCGAGGTGGACGACTACCTGGAGGCCCGCTACGCCTGGGACGACGCGTGGGAGTCCCCCGGCGTTCGCGGCGTCGTCAGCGACCTCGCTGTCCGCACCGCCGACAAGGCCGCATTTTCCGAAGCCGCCGAGCGGTAGGCGGATACGAACCGATCCCCCTCACGCCCGCATGGTCCGGCACGCGCAATCCTCCCCATCGGTAGGGGCCGCGACCTGCGTGTCGGCCCGTGGTTCGGAGTGAGGGGATGGCCGGGATTCGGGGACATTCTCGCTGCGGAGAGGCGGAGGCACACGCAGGTGCCTCCTACCACGGCGGATGCGATCTTCGTGATTCTGGAAAGACGAAGCGGGTCCCGGCGCGATGGCCGGGACCCGCTTCCTCATCTGCACTCCTCGCGGCTCAGTGGCGCTCGCGGGAGTCGTAGCCGTCCGGGGAGAGGTGGTCCGGCGGGTCGTACGCGGCGCCGCTCTCGATGGCGCGCTGCATGTCGTGCGTGCCGTACGCCTCCACCTCGTCGTCCTCCACCAGGTGCGCCGCCGTGTCGGACTGCGAGTCGTTGCTCACGCCCAGCTCGGTGCCCAGCGAATCCTCGTACGCCAGCGCGTCGTCGATGGCCTCGGGCATGTCGCCCTCGAGCTGCTGGTCCACGATCAGCTCGCTGGTGAAGTCGCTGATGCCCAGCACCTCCACGATGGCGTTCTCGGCGACCTGCGCCTGCCCGTCGGTGCCCACCCGGCCGCCCAGCGTCACGTGGCCGTCGCGCACCGAAAGCTCGATGTATCCGGCGTCGAGGGTGGGATATTCCCGCAGGTGCTGCATGACCAGGTCGTAGATCTCGTCGTCGGTCATGCCCTCGGGGTCGATCATGCTGCCGAAGTCGGACATCGCGCCCTCGCTAGCCGGTCAGAAGTGGATCGCGGCCCCCACCGTCGCCCCGTAGTTGCTGTTCCACTCGTGGTCCTTGGCGGTGGTGCCGCCGGTCTGGAACCCGGTGGGGATCTTCACCTTCCAGAGCCGGTCGCTCAGCTCCACGTTCAGCGAGAGCCGGGGGGTCGCGTAGAAGTCCGTTCCCACCTTGGCGCCCAATGCAAAGCCGGGGCCGAAGTCGAACCGTTCCGTCGTGGGGATGCTGTTCTCGGCCGCGCCGTTCTTCTTCAGCCACGTCACCAGCCCGCCGGTGGCCGCCGCGTACGGCGCCAGCTCGTGCCACGAGCGCTGCCCGGTCAGGTTGATCCGCACGCCCGCGTCGGCGATCAGCAGCGGCATGCTGGCGGTGGTGCCCGTCGCCACGGGCGACACGTGCGTGGGGTCGGTGGTCACGTCGGCGCGGTACAGCTTGCGCTCCGACGGGCTGTAGGCCGCCGTGAAGTCCAGCGCGAGGGCGTTGGAGAGGCTGATGTTGTAGCGCGCCCCGAACAGCGGTGCCGACCGCGGCCCGAACTCGGCCGAG
Organism: Longimicrobiaceae bacterium; assembly: GCA_035696245.1. Lineage (NCBI taxonomy): Bacteria > Pseudomonadati > Gemmatimonadota > Longimicrobiia > Longimicrobiales > Longimicrobiaceae > Longimicrobiaceae bacterium. The sequence goes on from DASRQW010000267.1 coordinate 3,864, forward strand.
ACGCCCTTGCTGATGGTGACCTTGGGGTCGGTGAACAGGTAGCCGGCGAAGCCGGTCAGCCCCTGCTTCCGCTCCAGGTAGCGGTACGGCGACGTGATCTGCTGCGCCTGGAGCGCGCGGGCGCCCAGGAGGAGCGCGGGAAGTGCCAGCAGTGCGATCCGGGTGCGTCGCATCGGTCGGTTCGGTCCGGGAAGAGTCGTGAGTCGGCGGGCGCGGGACGCGCCCCAAGCATGCAGTCCCGGAGCGGCGCCCCGGGACTGCGACAGGTTATAGCCGCCCGAAGCTACGCTTTGTTCCCCGCGCGGGGCAACTGCGGCGGCTTCAGCGCGTCGCGTCCTACGCGCCCGCGGGAGAAGAGCGGCCGCGAGATGCGGGGCGGCGCAGGTCTCGGCCGGTCATCTCCGCCGGCTGGGGGATGCCCAGCAGGCCCAGGATGGTGGGCGCCACGTCGCACAGCGCGCCGTCCGCGAGCGCCTCCGCCTTCCGTCGCTCGTCCGGCTCCACGAGGACGATGCCCACCGGGTTGGTCGTGTGCGCGGTGTGCGGTCCGTTGGTCGTGGGGTCCCACATCTGCTCGCAGTTGCCGTGGTCGGCCGTCACCAGCAGCGTCGTGCCCGTCTCGCGGCATGCGTCCACCACCTGCCCCAGCCCGCCGTCCACCGCCTCGACCGCCTTGATGGCGGCGCGCAGCACGCCCGTGTGGCCCACCATGTCCGGGTTGGCGAAGTTGCAGACGATGGAGTCGTACTTCCGCGAGCGGATGGCCTCCACCAGCCCCTGCGCCACGTCGGGCTCGCTCATCTCCGGCTGCAGGTCGTACGTGGCGACCTTGGGCGACTGCACCAGGCGGCGGTCCTCGCCTTCGGGCGCCTCTTCCGTCCCGCCATTGAAGAAGTACGTGACGTGCGGGTACTTCTCCGTCTCGGCCGTGCGGAAGCTGTGCAGGCCGTGCTGCTGGAGCACGTCGGCCAGGATGTTCGTCATCGGCTGCGGCGGGAAGAGCGCCGGGACCGGGAACTCCGCGTCGTACTGCGTCATCGTCACCAGCCGCACGCGCGGGGCGCCGGGTCCGCGGTCGAAGGCGTCGAAGTTATCGTCCGCCAGGGCGCGGGTGAGCTGGCGGGCGCGGTCCGCGCGGAAGTTGAAGAAGAGGACGCCGTCGCCGTCGCGCACGGGGCCCACCGGCTGCCCGTCGTCGCCCACCATCACCCGCGGCTGCACGAACTCGTCCGTCTCTCCCGCCTCGTACGCCGCGGTGATCGCCTCCAGCGGGTCACGCACCTGCACGCCCTCGCCGCGCACGATGGCGCGGTACGCCTTCTCGGTGCGCTCCCAGCGGCGGTCGCGGTCCATCGCGAAGTAGCGCCCGGTGAGCGTCGCCACCTTGCAGCCCTTGCCGCCGTTCGCGCGGCCGAACAGCTCCGTCAGGTAGTCGCGGGCGGACTGCGGCGGCGTGTCGCGGCCGTCCAGGAAGACGTGGACGCGCACGTTGGGCATCTTCTCCCGCTCGGCCAGCTCGCACAGCGCCAGCAGGTGCTCGTCCACCGCGTGCACCCCGCCGGGGCCGATCAGGCCCATGAGGTGAAGCGTTCCGCCGGTCTCCTTCAGGTGATCGAAGAGGTCGAGAAGCGCGGAGCTGCGGCCCATCTCGCCGGATTCGATCGCCTTGGAGATGCGCATCAGCGACTGCATCACTACGCGCCCGGCGCCCAGGTTTAGGTGGCCCACCTCGCTGTTGCCCATCTGCCCCTCGGGGAGGCCGACGGCGGGGCCGTGCGTGGTCAGCTTCGCGCGCGGGTAGGCGCCCTCCGTCCACAGGTGGCGCCACGTGGGCGCGTTGGCGCAGGTGACGGCGTTGTCCGGCGTGGGCTCGCGCAGGCCCCAGCCGTCCAGGATCACCAATGCAACGCGCGGTCGGTCGGTGCCGGAAGACGTGTCGGGCATGGGCCGGGGCGAGGATAGGAAGGCGCGATGTGATTGACAACTCAAGATGCTGGGGCATATCTTCTTTCGCTCCCCGCACACACGCCGAATCTACCGCCCGCCCCGCCGGTCTGCCACCCCGGACCCCGCTGCCGCTTTGACCGTCTCGCCCCCGCGCGTACTGCTGCTCGCCGCCCTGGCCCTCGCCTGCGCCGCTCCCGCGCACGCCCAGGCCCCCGCGCGCGTCCGCACCGCCGAAGGCGAGCTGCTCGCGGCACCCGACGGCCCCCGGCTGGCGACGCTCGTACGCGGCGCGTCGATGCTTCCGGGCGCGCCGAAGGGCGACTGGCGCGAGGCGACGCTGGACGGCTGGGTGCCCGAGGCCGCGGTGAAGCCCGGCGGCGGCGCCGC
>DASRQW010000268.1 GCA_035696245.1 Longimicrobiaceae bacterium
CGCCGCCGCAAGGTCGTGGAGCTGATGGAGCGCGTGGCGCTCTCGCCGTCCTACGCGCGCAAGCTCCCGCACGAGCTCAGCGGCGGGCTGCGCCAGCGCGTCGGCATCGCGACGGCGCTGGTGGTCGGCCCGAAGGTCATCGTGGCCGACGAGCCGGTGTCGGCGCTCGACGTGTCGGTGCAGGACCAGGTCGTGCAACTGCTGGCCGAGCTCCAGCAGACGACGGGCGTCGCCTTCGTGTTCATCTCGCACGACCTCGGCGTCGTGCGCGATGAAGAGGTAGCTGAGGCCGAACTGCCGCTGCAGGTCCTGCAGCAGGTTGATGACCTGCGCCTGCACCGACACGTCGAGCGCCGACACCGGCTCGTCGCACACGATCAGCTCCGGCTCCACCGCCAGCGCCCGCGCGATCCCGATGCGCTGCCGCTGTCCGCCCGAAAACTCGTGCGGGTAGCGCACGGCGTGCTCCGGCCGCAGCCCCACGATGCTCAGCAGCTCCGCCACACGCGCGTCCGCCGCCTTCCCCTTCGCAAGGTTGTGCACCGTGAGCACCTCGCGCAGCGTCTCGGCGATGGTCATGCGCGGGTTGAGCGACGAGAAGGGGTCCTGGAAGATGATCTGCGCCCGGCGCCGCAGGGTGCGCAGCTCGTCCTTGCCCATGTCGAAGATGTTCCTGCCGCGGAACTCGGCCGTGCCCGCCGTCGCCTCCTGCAGGCGAAGCAGCGTGCGGCCGGTGGTGCTCTTGCCGCAGCCGGACTCGCCCACCATCCCCAGCGTCTCGCCCTTGCGCAGGAAGAAGGAGACGCCGTCCACCGCCTTCACGTCGCCCACGTGGCGGTTGAAGAAGCCCTTGTGGATGGGGAAGTACTTCTTGAGCCCGCGTACCGCGAGCAGCGCGTCGGGCGGCGTCTGCATCTCGTCCGGCGTCGTGCCGCGCAGGTCGCTGTCGCCCTTCGCGGGCGGAAGCTCCTGCCGCTCGGGCGACTCCGGCATGCGGTGGATCACCCCGCCACGCCCTCGCCCCGCCGCACCCTCCAAGCTCCCCGGCGTGCGCTCCACGCCCTCGCCCACCAGCCCCTCGGCATGGCGGCCGGTCTCCTCGCCGCCCACGCGCCCATCGGCCGACCCTTGGCCGCCCGCGGGGGTGCGTCCGTCCGGCGCCGCGCTCATGCCACGCCTCCGTCGGCCGCGGGGACCACGTCTTCGGGCCGTCCCGCCACCGGCATCGCCGCGCCGGTGCCCGTCACCGCGCCCGCGGCGGTGAAGCCACCGCCCGCCGCGCGGATCTCGTCGCGCTTCTCGGGATACTTCACCAGCCAGCACTTGTTTCGCCGGCCGGGGCCGATGTCGAACAGCGGCGGCTCCTCCTTCTCCGTCTTCTCCCAGCCGTACGGGCAGCGGTCGTGGAAGCGGCAGCCCACCGGCCAGTTGAGCGGGCTGGGCACCACGCCGGGGATCACCGCCAGCCGCTCCACCTGCTCGCCCAGCTTGGGCATGGAGCGCAGCAGGCCCTCGGTGTACGGGTTCTGCGGGTCGTGGAACACGTCGTCCACCGGCCCTTCCTCGAACACCTGGCCCGCGTACATTACGATCACGCGGTCGCACGTCTCCGCCACCACGCCCAGGTCGTGTGTGATGAGGATGATGGACATCCCCAGCTCCTCCTGGAGCCGGTTCAGCAGGTCCAGGATCTGGGCCTGGATGGTCACGTCCAGCGCCGTGGTCGGCTCGTCGGCGATGAGCAGCTTGGGGTTGCACGCCAGCGCCATGGCGATCATCACGCGCTGCCGCATGCCGCCGGAGAGCTGGTGCGGGAACTCGTCCACCCGCTGGTGCGGGATGGGGATGCCGACCAGCTGCAGCATCTCGATGGCGCGGTCGCGGGCGTCGCGCTTGTTCAGCCCCTGGTGCAGCCGCAGCGACTCCACGATCTGGTCGCCCACGCGGAACACCGGGTTCAGCGACGTCATGGGCTCCTGGAAGATCATCGCCACGTCGTTGCCGCGGATCTGGCGCATGCGGCCCTCGGTGGCGCGCGCCAGGTCCTCCATCTCGCCGTTCTCCTGCCGGAACAGGATGCGCGAGCCGTCCTGGATGCGGCCGGGCGGCTCGGGGATCAGGCGCATGATGGAGAGCGACGTCACGCTCTTGCCGCTGCCCGACTCGCCCACGATGCCCAGCGTCTCGCCGGGGTTCACGTGGAAGCTCACGCCGTCCACGGCGCGCGCCAGGCCCGCGTCGGTCTTGAAGTACGTGCGCAGGTTCTCCACCTGCAGGATCGGCTCAGCCATCCAGTAGCGCTTTCAAGACGGTGTTGTCGCTTCGTGGGCGAGACGCGCCCGTTGAGCCTCGTACGACGTACGGCTTGGGCGAATGCCCGCTGCGCGGCCACCGCGCTCTATTCCGCGGGACACGAAACCACCGTGTCCAGCGGAACGAAGCCCCGCGCAAACCGCCGCGCGGGTCTTCGCCCTCCGGGTCACGATCGCTTTCGCGGCGGTGCCGGCGCGACGCATCACATCAGCCCCCACTCCGCCAGCACGTCCCACGCGTCCGGCAGCGGCTCCGCCCACAGCCACTCGGCGTCCAGCCAGAAGCCTTCCATCACCCGGCTGTGGAGGCGGCCCTCCGCATCGGCGGGGACGACGTCGAACCGTCCGCCGTCCGCGAGCCGGTACAGCTCGGCGGAGTGGACGAGCGGGTCGATCAGCCAGAACTCGCGGACACCGGCGCGCTCGTACTCGCGGCGCTTCTCGTCGCGGTCACGCGTCCGGCTCTCCGGGCTCACGACCTCGACGACGAGGTCTGCGGGGCCATCCAGGAAAGTCGGCTTGATCCGCCCGCCGTTCTGGGCTGCGATGAAGAGGATGTCGGGCTCGCGTCCCGCCTGCGCCGTCTTCATGTAGAAGGGCGCGTGCAGCACCGTCCCCAGCTTCCGCCGCTGCGCCAGCAGGTTCATAAGGGTGGTGAGGAAGACGGTGATGCGCGCGTGCCGCTCGGACACGGGGCTCATCGGCACCACCTCTCCGTCCACCCACTCCGCGCGCACGTCCTCGCTCGCCGTGGCGAGGAAGTCCTCCCACGAGATGCGGGAATGGAGCGAGTCCGCGCGCGTAGCCATCGGGACCTCAAATCCTCAGGCGCGGGTCCAGCGCGTCGCGCAGGCCGTCGCCCAGGAGGTTGAAGGCGATCACGGTGAGCACGATGGCCAGGCCGGGGAAGGTGGAGATCCACCATGCCTGGATCAGCACGTCGCGGCCGTCGGAGATCATGTTGCCCCAGCTGGGCGTCGGCGGCTGCACGCCCAGGCCCAGGAACGAGAGCGACGCCTCGGTGAGGATCGTCTGGCCGATGCCCAGCGTGGCGGACACGATCACCGGCGCCAGCGTGTTGGGCACCACGTGCCGGAAGATGATGCGCCCGTCCCCCATCCCCAGCGCCCGCGCGGCCTGGACGAACTCCCGTTCTCGGAGCGATAAGACCTCGCCACGGACGATGCGAGCCGTTCCCATCCATCCCGTCAATCCGAGCACCACCACCACGAGCCAGATGCTGCTCTGGAAGAGCGCGATGACCACGATCAGCAGCACCAGGCGCGGGAACGACAGCATCATGTCGGTGAAGCGCATGAGCATGGAGTCTACGATGCCGCCGTAGTAGCCGGCCAGCGCACCCATCAGCGTGCCCAGCGTGACGCTGATGCCCACCGCGATGAAGCCGATGGTGAGCGAGATGCGCGACCCGTAGAGCACGCGCGAGAAGATGTCGCGGCCGAACTTGTCGGTGCCCATCAGGTGCTGGATGGACGGATGCAGGTAGCGCGACAGCACGATGTCGCCCTGCGCGACCGGGTCGTACGGCGCGATCATGGGGGTGAGCAGCGTGACCACGTACAGCAGCACCATCACCCCCAGCCCCGCCATCGCCATGCGGTTGCGGCGGAAGTGCCGGCCCGCGATGGCCCACTGCGAGTCGCCGCGCTTTCGCGGTGGCTGCCCCGCCCGGCGCACGCTGCGAACCGTCCACCACGCCATGGCCGCCGCCAGCAGCAGCAGCGAGGCGATGGCGACCATCATGTCCACCGGGAAGCGCTGGCCGCCGGCCCGGATGGCGCCGATGCGGCCCCACGCCATGTAGGCCACCGCCAGGATCAGCCCCCAGCCCAGCAGCAGGAGCGCGAACCTGAACACCGCCCCGCCTCCGCGGCCGGGCGCCGGCGGAAGCGGCGACGCGCCGTCGGGCAGCGGCTCGGGAGGGGAGGCCTCAACGTTGGGCGAAGCGCGCATGCGTCGGCTACTCCGTGCGGATGCGGGGGTCGACCACCGCGTAGAGGACGTCGGACAGCAGGTTGCCCAGCACCACGATGGCCGCGATCACGAAGCTGGTGGCCATCACCAGCGGATAGTCGCGCTGGAAGATGGCGTCCACGATGGTGCGCCCCATCCCCGGCCAGGCGAAGATGGTCTCCAC
>DASRQW010000269.1 GCA_035696245.1 Longimicrobiaceae bacterium
GGACCGAACCCCGTCGCCGGCTGGTCGAGGCGGACCACAAGGTGCCACATCCAAGGCGGCCGAGCAACAGGGGAGATCGGTAGCGGGCCCAGCGGAGTGCCATGCCGGGCTTTTCTTCGTGAGCCGCGGCGCGAGGACGGGCGGCGTCGGCCCTCGCACCGTCGTTCCCGATGGCGGTCTGCGGACGCAGCGAGGGGCGCACGGCAGGCCGGGCGCCCCTCTGCCTCACGGGGATGGAGGGCGACGCGGGGCGTCAGACCTCCATCACCTCGGCTTCCTTGTGCTTCAGCAGCTCCTCGACCTTGGCGATGTACTGGTCGGTGATCTTCTGCACCTCGCCCTGCTCGCGGCGGATGTCGTCCTCGGACAGGCCTTCCTTCTTCTGGCGGGCCTTCACGTCGTCGTTGGCGTCCTTGCGCGCGCTGCGGATGGCCACGCGCGCCTCTTCCGTGAACTTGTGCAGCTGCTTGACGAACTCCTTACGCCGCTCCTCCGTCAGCGGCGGGAGCGGGAGGCGGATCACGCTGCCGTCGTTGCCGGGGTTCACGCCCAGGTCCGACATGTGGATCGCCTTCTCGATCGCCGAGAGCATCTTCTTGTCCCACGGCTGGATCATCAGCATGCGCGGCTCCGGGGCGCTCACCGTGCCCACCTGGTTGAGCGGCACCATCGAGCCGTACGCGTCCACGCGGATGTTGTCCAGCAGCGCGGGCGACGCCTTGCCGGTGCGCACGGCCGCGAAGTCGCGGCGCAGCGCCTCGATGGCGCCGTCCATGCGCTGGCGAGCCTTGTCCTTTGACATTGCGACTCCGTTGGGAAGGGCGGGAAAGCTCAGGAGTGGACCAGCGTCCCCAGCCGCTCGCCGCGGACCACCTTCGCCACGGCACGGGGGATGTCGGTGTTGAGGACCACGATGGGGATCCCGTTGTCCTTGCAGAGCGAGATGGCCGCCGCGTCCATCACCGCCAGCTCGCGCGACACCACCTCGAGGAACGAGATCTCCGAGATGAACTCGGCCTTGGGGTCCTTGGCCGGGTCGGCCGTGTAGACGCCGTCGACCTTGGTGGCCTTGATGATGACGTCGGCCTCCATCTCGATGCCGCGCAGCACCGCGGCGCTGTCGGTGCTGAAGTACGGGTTGCCCGTGCCGCCCGCGAAGATGACCACGCGGCCCTTCTCCAGGTGCCGCAGCGCCCGCCGGCGGATGTACGGCTCCGCCAGCTGCTCCATGCGGATGGCGGTGAGCACCCGCGTCTCCACGCCCTTGCGCTCCAGGATGTCCTGGATGGCGAGGGCGTTGATGACCGTGGCCAGCATGCCCATGTAGTCGGCGTTCACGCGGTCCATGCCCTGCTGGCTGGCCGTGGTCCCGCGCACGATGTTGCCGCCGCCGATGACCAGGCCCAGGCAGACGCCCATGTCGTGGACGTACTTCACCTCCTCGGTGAGCTTGTCCACCACGCGGGCGTCGATCCCGAACTTCTGCTCTCCGGCCAGCTGCTCGCCGGAGAGCTTGAGGAGGACGCGGCGATACTTGAGGTCTTCGTCCGACCCGGTCTCGCCGGCCGCCATCACTCGCCGAGCGCGAAGCGGGTGAAGCGGCGCACCTCGATCTTCTCGCCCGTCTTGCCCGACGCGTCGGTGATCATCTGGCCCACCGTGATGTCGGGGTTCTTCACGAACGGCTGCTCCAGCAGCACCGACTCGGAGTAGAACTTCTCCACCTTGCCTTCGATGATCTTGTCCCAGATGTGCTCCGGCTTGCCCGACTCCTTCATCTGCTCGCGGTACACCCCGCGCTCGCGCTCCACCACGTCTGCGGCGATGTTCTCGCGGCTCACCGAGGTGGGGTTCGCCGCGGCGATGTGCATGGCGATGTCGCGCACCAGCGCCTGGAACTGGTCGTTGCGCGCCACGAAGTCGGTCTCGCAGCCCACCTCGACGAGCACGCCGATCTTGCCGCCCATGTGGATGTACGAGCCGATCGAGCCTTCCTTCGTCTCGCGGTCGGCGCGCTTGGCCGCCTTGGCGGTGCCGCGGGCGCGCAGCCAGTCGATCGCCTTCTCCATGTCGCCGGCCGACTCGGTCAGCGCGGTCTTGCACTCCATCATCCCCGCGCCCGTGCGGTCGCGAAGCTCCTTGACGTCCTTGGCAGAGATGCTCATTGGCCGGTCCGTTCTGGTCGTGTGGGTGGTCGGGTCGTGAAACTATCACTCGCGCGGCCCGCGCGAAATGGCGGCGCGGCCGCTGCGTGGGTGCTCGTGGTCATCGTAAGAAAAGGGGCCACGTGCGGCGTGCCGCGCGGTGGCCCCTTCGGTCACTCCGCCTCTGCCGGAGCCTTACTCGCCGTCGCCCGCTTCCGAATCGGCCAGCGAGCCGGGGATGGCGTCGGGGCGCGGCCGGCGCTTGCGGCGCGGGCGGCGCTTGTTCTTGTCGTCGCCGCGGTCGGCCGGGGCGGCGGCGCCGGTCTCGGTCGAGTAGGTGGTCACCTCGGCCTCGTCGGCGCGGCGGCGCTCGTCGGCGGGCATCGCGGCTCGGGCCTCGATGATCGCGTCGGAGAGCGCGCCGGTGATCACCGTCACCGAGCGGATGGCGTCGTCGTTGCCGGCGATCGGCACCGTGAGCACGTCGGGGTCGGCGTTGGTGTCGGCGATGGCGATGATGGGGATGCCCAGCTTGTTCGCCTCGGAGATGGCGATGCGCTCCTTCTTGGCGTCGATCACGAAGATCGCGCCGGGGAGGCGGGCCATGTCCTTCACGCCCGACAGGTACTTGTCCAGGCGCTCGCGCTCGCGGTCGAGCATGAGGCGCTCCTTCTTCGTGTAGAAGTCGAAGGCGCCCTCCTCCTGGCCGCGCTCCAGCTCGCGCAGGCGGCGGATCTGCTTCTTGATGGTCGTGAAGTTGGTGAGCATGCCGCCCAGCCAGCGCTCGGTCACGTGGAACGAGCCGGAGCGCTCCGCCTCGCTCTGCACCACCTGCTTCAGCTGCTTCTTGGTGCAGACGAAGAGGACGCGGTCGCCGCGCGACACCACGCCGCGCACCAGCTCCTGCGCCAGCTCCAGCTGGCGGAGCGTCTTCTTGAGGTCGATGATGTAGATGCCGTTGCGCTCCGCGAAGATGAACTTGCGCATCTTCGGGTTCCAGCGGCTGGTCTGGTGTCCGAAATGGACGCCTGCCTCGAGCAGGTCCTGGATCTTGGGCTGCTGCGCCATCGTGGTCCTCGGGGAGATTCGGTTGTCCCGCGCGCGCCTTCGCCCGCGGGCTTCCACGCGCCTTCACTCGCCACGGCCGACCGCGTCACCCGCGAGGGGAGCGGCACCCGGCCAGGCGTCGGGCGGTGTGCAGGATGATGCCGGAATTCGGAAAGGCAGAGTGCCGGAGGGACCGAAGCCCCTCCGGCACGCGCCCGTCCACGCCTCCGGCTAGCGCTTGGAGAACTGGAAGCGCTTGCGGGCGCCGGGACGGCCCGGCTTCTTGCGCTCCACCTCGCGCGGGTCGCGCGTGAGCAGCGACTCCACGCGCAGCTTGGCGCGGTTGCCCTCGTCCACCTTCAGCAGCGCGCGGGCGACGCCGAGGCGGATGGCGTCGGCCTGGCCGCGGAGCCCGCCGCCGTTCACGTTGACCGTGATGTCGTACTGGCCGGCGGTGTCGGTGGCGGCGAACGCCTGGTTCGCCGACTGGCGCAGGACGTGGCGCGGCAGGTAGTCCTCGAGCGTGCGGCCGTTCACCGTCCACGTGCCGTTGCCGGGGCGGAGGTAGACGCGCGCGACCGAGGTCTTGCGGCGTCCGATGGCGTGAAACTGTTCAGTTGCCATGGATCAGGCTGGAAGGGAGTGGAGTTCCGGATTCTGCGCCTGGTGCGGATGCTCCGCCCCCGCGTACACACGGAGCTTGTCGCGCATCTGCCGGCCGAGCGCGTTCTTCGGCAGCATTCCCTTGACCGCGAGCTCGATCACCCGCTCGGGGTGCTCGTCCAGCATCTTGCGGAACGGGATGAACTTCTCGCCACCCATGTAGCCGGTGTGCTTGAAGTACGACTTCTGGTCGGCCTTGTTGCCGCTGAGCTGCACCTTGGACGCGTTGATGACGACCACGTAGTCGCCGGTGTCCAGGTGCGGCGTGTAGATGGGCTTGTGCTTGCCGCGAAGGATGCGCGCGACCTCGGTGGCGACGCGCCCGAGGATCTTGCCCTCGGCGTCGACCACGTGCCAGTCCCGCTCGATCTCGCCGGCCTTGACTGAATACGTCTTCATCGGACTCCCAGTTCGCGCCGTCCGGGCGCGCTTGCCGGCCACGCGCCGGCCATGAAGGTAGGATAAAAAATCTTCCGCCCCGGCGAACCCGAGGCGGACCAAGCGTGGTCGGGACAGACGGGTAGAATACCCAAATCCCCCGCGTGTGTCAACCCTGCGCCGCCAGGAAAACCCTGCGGGCGGGCCACTGCCGCATCGGCCCGACCCGGCTGTGGGAGGCACGATGGATTCGGGAGATGCGCGGCGGGACGGAGGACGGGCACCGGATCGCGCTTCATCTCCCGGAGCCGCAGCGGCTTCGGCGGGAGCGGGTTCGGCATCCGCGTGCGCGTCGTCGGCGGGGGACCTCTCTCCGGAAGCCGCGAAACTCGCCTCGGGCTCGGACAGACGCGGCTTCCTCCGAGAGATCCCCCACCTCCTCCCGGCCGGACAGCTTCGCATCCGCCGGGACGCGGGCGGGAGATGCGCGGCGCGGCTCTGCATCCCCGCGGATGCGAGCGGGGATGCGCATCTTCCGTCTTCCGTCTTCCGTCTTCCGTCTTCCGTCTTCCGTCTTCCGTCTTCCGTCTTCCGTCTTCCGTCTTCCGTCTTCCGTCTTCCGTCTTCCGTCTTCCGTCTTCCG
>DASRQW010000270.1 GCA_035696245.1 Longimicrobiaceae bacterium
GAGCGCGTGGTGCTGGGCGTCGACCCCGGCTACCGTACGGGCTGCAAGCTGGCCGTGGTGAGCCGCACGGGCGCGCTGCTGGAGACGGGCCACATCTACCTGCACCAGGAGGACCGCGCCCGCCGCGACCTGGGCGCCATCATCGCCCGGCACGGCGTGGAGCTGGTGGCCGTGGGCAACGGCACGGCGAGCCGCGAGACGGACAAGCTGGTGAAGGAGGTGCTGCGCGAGATCCCGGCGGAGAAACGGCCCGTGTCCGTGCTGGTGAACGAGGCGGGCGCGTCGGTCTACTCCGCGTCGGAGATCGCGCGCGAGGAGTTCCCGGAGCTGGACCTGACGCTGCGCTCGGCCATCTCCATCGCGCGCCGCCTGCAGGATCCGCTGGCGGAGCTGGTGAAGATCGACCCCAAGTCCATCGGCGTGGGCCAGTACCAGCACGATGTGGCGCAGACGCGCCTGAAGCGGCGGCTGGACGAGACGGTGGAGAGCTGCGTGAACCACGTGGGGGTGGAGGTCAACACGGCGTCGCCCGCGCTGCTGGCGTACGTGGCGGGCATCGGCGGCACGGTGGCGCTGCGCATCGCCCGGCACCGCGACGAGGCGGGGCCGTTCCGGTCGCGCGCGGACCTGCTGAAGGTGGCCGGCCTGGGCCCGAAGACGTTCGAGCAGGCCGCCGGCTTCCTGCGCGTCCGCGGCGGCGCGCACCCGCTGGACGCGTCGGCCGTGCACCCGGAGCGGTACACGCTCGTGAAGCGCATCGCCGAGGACCTGTCGGTGGGGCTGGACTCGCTGGTGGGCAACGAAGATGCGATCCGCCGCGTGGAGCCGCGCCGCTACGTGGACGGCGAAGTGGGCCTGCCTACGCTGGAAGACATCCTCTCCGAGCTGCGCAAGCCCGGCCGCGACCCGCGCGACGCCTTCGAGGCCCCCGCCTTCCGCGACGACGTGCAGGAGTTCACCGACCTCCGCGAGGGGATGACGCTCCAGGGCACCGTAACCAACGTGGTTGCGTTCGGCGCGTTCGTGGACGTGGGAGTGCACCAGGACGGGCTCGTCCACGTCTCCCAGCTATCCGACCGCTTCGTGCAGGACCCGAACACGCTCGTGAAGCCCGGCGACCGCGTGACCGTCCGCGTCGTCTCGGTAGACGTCCCCCGCAAGCGCATCGCCCTCACCATGAAGACCGCGGCCGGCGAATCGGGAGATGCGCGGGCGGCGGGGCAGGGCAGGCCCGCAGCGGCGGCGAGCGGACCGCAGAAAGGCTCGGGAGATGCGCGGCGGGGCGGCTCACCCGCAGGAAAGGGCAGCGCCACGTCCACGAGCAACCCGCAGAAGCCCAAAACAGCACCGGCCCCACCCGCGAAGGTGGAGCCGGGCGTCGCCGCGAACGGCATGCGCATCACGCGGCGGTGATCGGAGCGGTAACGTGTTGTGTCGATCTTGACCGCTCGCTGTAGCCTGAGATTCTCGGACGTAGCTTCTAAGGTGTGAACCCGTACGAGACCATACAGCCGAAAGTACCGGGCATGTCGTACTTGAACTGCCTGGGGAACAGCGGATTTAAATTGTTCCCGGGCCAGAGACATGCCCTCGAACCTGAATTGTCATTCGGCGCCTTCCCTATGTACCTAGGAATTGGGCGCTTAATCCTTGAGGGTACGTCCAGCATCTCATAGATCGCACCCATATGAGTAGCGCGCTCCCTTGGCCTAGGTGGTCCGTTTGCTCCGCGAACCGGAACGTGGCGGAAATACAGTTGAATTGTATCGTTTACCGATCTGGCTGTCAGACCCATTGTATCCGCGGAGTTCCCATTAAGCTTGTGGAAGACTAGATGCAACACCGAGTCAGCAACGTTGTCGACCTTCCACTCGACGATGCTAGGAAAGACCACTCGGGCATTATCCAACTGTGACTCGTAAAGCATACAGGTGGTGTCAATACCACCAGAGTTGAGTGTGATGCGGGAAACAACTTTGGGGCCAGGATTCAAGCCAAGATGATTGCTCTTTACGTTCTGTTTGGTCTGCCTCGAGAGGTTTCCTCCCTGCGGTACTGGCTTGGTCATGGAAGAGTTGGCAGAGGCGGTACCGATCTCCAGCGCCCAACCTGATATGTCATGGTAGCAGATCCCATCCTGTGGGTTTGGACAATTCGCTTCCACGATTCCTATTTCGGCCTTGTGTCGTTCTGCAATACGTGGGAATAGCAGATGAGCTGGTAGAAGGCGTTGGTGACTGGAATCAGTCGCGAGAAGAATCAATCCAGTCATCTTGATCAGCACGATAGTCGGCCCTGGACCCATCAGAGTGTCCCTTTCTCAGGAGGAGCTAGTTTCAGGCACGTTCAGCGACCTTGTTATATTTGAGCCTCTTACCCTCATTCGTCGTACCGAAACCCTGCCCAAGCAGCAGGCGCGTGTAGGGCGGAATCCGGTGCGCGGAGGAGCGCAAGTTGTGCCTTCCGGAGGGCGGAAGGCCCGTGGGCGGTGCTCTGATAGGCATGGTGGAAGCTGGTCATGAGGAGGGATGTGGAGCGGTCGTCCACGTCCCAGGTGCTGCCGATGACGCCGTGAGCGCCGGCGGCGAGGAGGGCGCCCGCGAGGCCGGTGAAGCCAGCGGCGCGGCTACGGCCGGAGCGGACGGTGCGGCACGCGGAGAGAACGACCAGGCGGACGCCGTGCAGGTCGAGCCGCGACAGCTCCGCGGCGGTGAGCTTGTCGGCGGGGTCGGTTCCCGGCTCCGGCGCGAGCAGCAGGTACGAGCGCTCGGGCCGCGCATCGTCGAACACGGCGTGGCCGGCGAAGTGGGCGATGCTGGATCGCGGTAGCTGCGACAGGACGGCCCGGCGCGTCGCGGCTGCGCCAGCGAGCACGTCCGCGTTCGCGTAGCCCGTGGAGATGGCGCGGACTTCGTCGTCGGCGTGGCTCAGCCGGTCGAGCGGGTACTGGCGAGCGTCGAAAGCGGGATCGGCGACGAAGAGGGCAGGGCGTGTGGGAGCGGGACGCGACGGGCGATTGGCCTCTGCGAGGCTGACTGCGAAGCGGAGCGGGTGGTCTTCGATGAGGTAGCGCCGGGTCCGCCGGTCGTGCAGCGCGGCGAAGGGAACGGCGGCGAGAACGCCGTCTGCGACTACGAGCATGGACGTTTCGCGGGCGCCCAGCCGTGCTTCGACCGGGCGGACGAGCAGGTCGTAGAGCTCGGACAGGGCTGGGCGGACCTCGTCCTCCGTTGCGCGGTTCTGGAGGCGGGCTTCCAGGCGGTTGATGGTGCGCGCGAGCCCCAGCGTGTCCACCGGCGTGCGGGCGACGGTCACTCGATCTCCCGACACGGTCCACGCAAGCAGGGTATCCGCCACGAGGGCGTACTCCACCGCCACCTCGCCGGGCCGGGTGCGCAGGGCGGCGTCGGTCGCGGACGGAGCCGGGCCGGCGGGGGCGAGCGAGGCGCGGGCGCGGTCCATGTGGCGCAGCGCCTCGGCGGTGCGGCCGTGGGCGAGGTCGAGCATGACGATGCGGTCGACAACGGTGCGGGCTGCATCGAACACGGCGGCGCGGTGCGGCTCGATGCGGATGGATGCGCGGCGTTGCTCCAGGACGTGGATCACGGTTTCCAGGCGGGCGGCCGCTCCGGCTTCGTCGCCGAATGCGAGCCGCGCCTCGGCAGCGCTGACGAGGAGCGGGAGCCAGCGGAACGGGAGCTGGATCCTCTCGAAGTGTGCCGCGGCCGAATCGAGCGCCAGCGCTCGCTTTCGTGCGTCCGTGCCGGGTGAGGCGATGGCGGCCGCGCCGTGCAGCTCGCCTTCGGCCCAGGCGCGCGCCTCCTTCACCCGGATCGTACCGAGCAGGCGTCGCGCGGCTTCCAGATCCTGCTTTGCGCGGGCGGTGTCGCCGAGGAATGCGAGCTGCCACGCACGCTGAAGCCGCGCTTCGGCGGCGTAGATCGCATTGCCTTCGCGGGTGGTGACGCGCACGTCCTCGTCTTCCATGGCCGCGGCGGCGCGCGGCAGGCCGTCGTCGGCGGCGACGCGGGCGGCCGAGAGCAGCAGGCTGTGCAGGCGGACGGACGAGCGGTACGGACGCAGCCGGCCCAACGCGCGGTGCACCTCGGCGTACCCGGAATCCGGCTCGCCGAGGACGAAGCGCGAGTCGGTAGCGACGGCCAGCGCCGCACCCTCGTTCTCCCGCTCGCCGGCACGTGCGAAGAGCCGGGCCGATGCGCGGGCGGTCTCCAGCGCCTGCTCGTATCGCTCGGCCTTCGCCAGCGTGTTGCCGTAGGACCAGCGTGCGCGGGCGGCCAGGGCGGGGTGCCGCACCGTGTCGGCCGCGGCTACCGCCTGCCGCAGCAGATTCAGGCCGAGCATGCGATTGCCGGTCTGGACCCGGCCGGTCGCGCCGTACATGGCTGCCCACGCGCGCAGCACGGGTGAGCCCGCGGCCGCATCGTAAGCGGCGATGAAGTGAGGCAGGCCGCCGCCGAAATCGGCGGCCGCGAGGCGGGCTCGTCCCGCGCCGTACTCGCGGTGCGCACGCGCGAGAGCTTCCGTGCGAACCCGGCTGCCGGCCGCCGCACGGATCGCGCGGACCTGGTCGGCGAGCCCGGCATCTCCTCCGCGGCGGGTAGCCAGCGCCTGCCCAAGCGTGGCGGCTCGGCCGAGCAGGGCTGCGGCTCGTGCCGTATCACCCGTTGCGACCGCTTCGCCCCAGGCGGGCAGGAGCGCGTCCATCCCCAGCTCCCGCGCGCCCTGCGGCTCCGCCAGCGCGTAGCGCGCGAGGTCATTCGGCGGCGCGTCCAGGCGTGGCGGCGGAGCCGGGCGGGGGAGGGCGTGGAGGGCCGCGATGCGCCGCCGTGCATCGCCCGCCCAGGCGGAGGACGGGTCCGCGGCCAAGTAAGTCCGCCACGCATCTCCCGCCGCCTCCTCCAGGCCGAACCGGTCCAGCGCCAGTGCCCGGTCGTAGAGCGCGGCGAGGTTCCGCGGCTCACGGTGCAGGGCGCCCTCGGCCGTCTCGTACGCTTCCAGCAGGTCGCGCGGCGCCTGGGTCCGTTCCGCGCGCACGATGAGCGCACCCGCCAGGTCGGCGAGCGCTGAAGCCGGGGACGCCTCCAGCTCGGCTGCCCGGCGCAGGGATGCGATGGCGGAGTCGAGCGCGAGCCCGCGCGGATCGTTCGCGGCGAGTCTCGCGAGCGCGCTCTGCTGGACGGACGCGGAGTCGCTGGCCCGTGCGGCGAACGCCAGCGCCAGCGTGTCATTGCGCGAGGCCGGGCGCAACGGCGGGCAGGTCGCGACGGGAATCGTGCCGAATTGCGGGATCCGTTCGGCGCAGGGGCGGAAGACGGGCGCCGCCGAAAGCCGAGCGGCTACGGCCGGCGAGGCTTCGAGCGCCGCGACGAGGTCCGCGGGCAGGGAGGCGGCGCCCGGCTCGCGGACGCACGCTGCCAACCCGGCTAAGAGGAGGACTCGCGCGGGAAAAGGAAACGGCCGGAAGGTGATTCGGCCTTCAACGTCGTTGCGGGCCATGGCCCCAGGTAGGAGAGATCGTCCTCGCGCATCGGCTCAGTGAGCCAATCTTGGAGTTCGACCGCAAGCTGCGCTGGCGAATGCCTTCTGGACAAGTGTTTTGTTTCGGGGATGGCTGTTTCGGTGCGATGGGCCAGCGGAGATGGGCCCTTGACCTCGCGATGGGAGATGCTGCTGTTGAGGCGGCAGGGCGGCGCCGTTATCTTTGGCGCGCTGCACGTGAGCCGGTAGCTCAGCTGGTAGAGCACTGGACTTTTAATCCAATGGTCGTGGGTTCGAGCCCCACCCGGCTCATTCGTCCCCAAGTCGATGCGAAAGCGCGGCTTGGGGATTTTTTCTTCGTGCACATGCGTTTGGACACGGCGGCTGATGCGGGGTTGTCCGAGACGGGGGCGCTCTCTCAATCCGTGGGCAGCGTGGACCAGCGGTAGATGCCGTCCGGAGCGCGCCAGAGGGCGACCACGTGGCGGCGGCGCGCGTCGTAGGCGAGTTGTGCGTCGCCGGGGCCGATCTCGCCGGCGCGGGCGATGACGTGCTCGGGAGATGCGCGGCCATCGATGACGGTGAACGCGGTGAGCTGGGTGCGGGGCACGCCGGGGGTGGCGTAGCGGAGCAGGAGGTGGATGCGGCCCGCGCCGTCGGGCACGGCGGAGATGCGCAGAGGCACCCCGCCGCGCGCGCTGGGAGGCGTCACGTCTGCCGGAGGGCTCCAGTGCACCCCATCTGCCGACTGGGAGGCGTAGACGGCTTCGGGGTTCACGGAGCCGTCGGTGTCCTCCAGCCAGAAGAGGTGCCGCACGCCGCGCGCGTCCACCACCAATTGAGGATAGTGCGAGTAGCGGCCCGGGCCGTAGTACGCCTCGCGCGACGGTGCCCAGCGGCCGTTCGTGTCCATCGCGCGCACGAAGACGTCGTTCACCGCCCGCGGCCGCTCGCGCGACACTCGCTCGCCGATGTACGCCACCTCCAGCGGCGCTCCCGCGGCGGAGGCGGAGAACGCCATCATGTTGCCGTCGTGGTCCAGGTAGCGCGGCGTGCCCGCGCGTTCGCCGCACAGCGAGAGGCTGCCGAAGCCGCGGCCCTGGGGCGCGTACAGCACCTGCACGTCGCCGCGTGCGTCGGTCGCGGCGGCGAGCCAGCGGACGTTCATGCCGGAGCCGCTGGGCTCGCGGTACAGCACGCGTGGCGACGACCATCGGCCGCCGTGCATCACCCGCTGCACCAGCTCCGTGGGCACGTCGCGCGCGGCGGCGGTGCCGGAGTGCGCGTACCAGAGCACGTGGACGTCTCCGTCGCCATCCACCGCGATCCGGGCGGGATCCGTTAGGCCCAGCGTCTCCACCACGGGCTGCGGCGCGGACCAAGTGGTGTCGTCCAGCCGCGCGTACTCCAGCGCGTCCGCGCGCCCGTCGCGGTCGCGGTCCAGCGCGAAGAGCGCGTGCAGCGTTCCCGCAGGGTCCACGGCCACGGACGCCAGCATCTGCCGCCCGCTCTTCCCCAGCGCACCGGAGAGCGCGAGGGCTCTGTGCGGCGCGGACCAGCCGGAGGCCACCGGCGCAACATTTCCCGTGCGCTTTGGCCTGGCGGCGGGCGTGGCGGAAGTGTCGCGCGCCTCGGCGTCGCCGCATGCGGAGCCGGATGCGAGGGCTGCGGCGAGGACGAGGCGATTCAGCAGGACGCGGCGTTCCATCGTGATCGTCTGTACCGGATTCGGGAGATCGAAGGTCTGCGGAAAGAGACCGGCGCGGCCCGGGTGGGCCGCGCCGGCGTGGGATGCGGCTCAGTAGCAGAGGCGGCCGCTGCTGTAGAACGTGTCGGAGGCCTGCGTGTTGCCGTCCACGCTGTAGCCGACCGCCGAGTAGAACGTGTGGTCGCCGTCCAGCTGCCACACCCACGTCTCGCTGGTGGGGTAGGTGGCGTAGCGGGTGATCCAGATCGAGTAGTGGTCGCCCCACGTGGTGCCGAAGCCCGACGTGCTGGCGGACTCGAACTGCTGTGGCGTGGCGTTGCAGCCCTGCGAGCCCTGGCCGCCCACGCTCTTGAAGTGGGAGGTGAGGGCCATGTTGCTGATCCCCTGGTAGTTGTCGGACCACGAGTTCATCTCCACCGACTTGGTGCTGCCCGACGTGGAGCCGCCCACGTCGTCGCCGTAGTCGTACGTGGCCATGGGACGGGCCGGGCGGATGCACTCGCCGTCCACGTAGCAGATGAAGCGCGCCTTGGGCGGGGCGGAGCGGATGGTGCGGGCGTGCTGCGGCGCCGCGCCGGTCCCGTTGGAGATGGTGACGCTGGACATGTCGTACAGCGACTGGGTGTCGCGGGGCGACACGGGAGAGGCGTCGGAGCACGCGGCCATGATGGCGGCGGCGGGGACCAGCATGGCGTAACGGACGAAGCGCATGGGGTGTCCTCTTGAGGTGAAAGCTGGGCTTGTGCGCTCCCGCGGATGCGGAAAGCGGAGAAGAGAGGTTGCCAGGGGTCGACGTCCCGGCGGTGCCGCGGCGGAAACAGACGAAGCACGCCCCGTGCCGCTCTCTCTGCGCCCTTAGTCACTGCGAAGGAAACGTGGGTTCCCATGCGGTTCTGCGCGTCGTCTCGTCGGTTGCGCTGCTCTCGTTACGAATGATGTGGGGTCTGAAGTGAAGAAATGTTTTCGCGGACAGGAAACATTTGATGCTGGTTTTCCCTTCGGTCCGCGTAGGATGCTCATCTTCCTCACCCCCCGAGCCGGCCGGCTCGGCTTCCGCCTGGCGGTGAAGGTGGACGTGGATGAAGCGGATGAGCCGGTGAGCGGGGAGGCGAGGAGCTGCGCATTTTCCGCCACCGGGCGGAGCGTCGAGCTTGCGCGTGCCGATGCGGATGAGCATGATGATGGTCTGCCCCGTCCGGCCGATTCGCCGCCTCGTTCCGCAGGAGCCTACCGATGCAGCACGCGCGCGAGCGGGTAGATGCACCCGGGGGCAGGAGTGCGCCCGTGAGGAAGGAAGCGGCGCAGGCACCGGCTGGACGGGTTTCGCCGCCGGGCGGTGCGGCAGGAGCGGGGATGCTGCATCCGCGGGAGGTGCTGGGGATGCAGCGCGCCGTGGGCAACCAGGCGGTGCAGCGGCTGCTGGCGGAGCGTTCGCGCAACGGGGAAGGGAAGGAACCGCCTCGGAGCGAATCTCCCGTGGCGGAGGTGGCCGCTACCGGCGCCTCGCCGGGCGACGTGCAGCGCAAGGTGGGATTCGAGCTGGAGATGTCGGTGCTCACCGACATCGGCGGGGCGGACCCGGGCTACGGCGTGAAGCTGCACGAGGGGCGCAACTTCGACGTGACGGTGGACCACAACACCGCCCTGAAGCCCATGACCGAGAAAGCCGCCGCGAAGCAGGACGAGAGCGGGGTGGCGGCTCCCTACACCTCCATCATCGAGCTCGTCACGAAGCCGATCGACGAGACGGCGCCGGACGGGGCGGCACGTTTCAACGAGGTCTCGCTGGCCGTCCTCCTCTTCGCGAAGAAGGTCCGCGCCGCCACGCAGGGCTTCGACCACCGGGTGCCGCTGGACGAGGTGGTGCCGACGGCCATGGAGGGCGCGCACGTGGGCTTGGACACCGCGCGCCTGGAGATCGCCAACCTCCAGGCGCTCGACGCGAACATCCAGGCCACGGTGGGCGTGGACCCGGCCCAGGCGCCGGCCCTGCTCACGTACATGGGCTCCGCCGTCAAGCCGGAAACGCCCCCACCCTTCCTCCAGGACGTCACACCGCGCATCTCGCAGGAGCAGGCGAAGGCCGCCCAGCTCTCGAGCTGGGTCGTCGGGAAGTTCAAGGAGAGGTACGACCTAGAGGACTCGGTCGAGAACCAGGGGTTCGCCAACCTAGGCGGGCTGCTTTCGTTCGTGGTGCTCTATCTTCGCGCGGCAGCCCTGTGGAGCCACTGGAGCGAGACGCTGGGCGACGTGGCGCCGATCGACGCGATGAGCAAGAAGAACTTCACGCCGCTGCTCTCCCACACCGACCTCGGCTCCCTCAAGGGCGCCACCCTGACGCCGGACGAAGAGCTCGAGCTGATGGGGAGGACCGGGTGGCTGAGCACCGCGATCCTCCTCGCCGGCCGCAGCAACCTCGGGTTCGAGGTGAACCAGAACCTGCCCATGCTGAAGTGGGGCTCGGCGGCCCGGATCGGGCCCACGCCCGGCGTCTTCGTGGGCAACGTGCTCGCCGGGCGGGCAGACGGGCTCACCGCGGCGATCCTGCCCGAGCCCAAGCGAAAGCCGGTGGAGGCCGTCGGTCCCCGCGTTCCCACCGACCCAGTCGTCGCCCCGCGCATCGAGATGGCCAACGGCCTGGGGCTGGAGGAGTGGGAGGGTGCCGAAGAGCTGGGCCTGGAGCCGGAGCCGCCGGACGACGAGCGCCGGCGAGGCGCGGTGGTGGAGTTCCGCAGCCTTGCGAACAGGCTCCCGGGGCTCCAGAGCAAGCTCGGCGCGTCGAAGTTCCCGGTGAACGCGTGGGAGGTGCTGCTGTCGGACGTCTTCTACACGGTCCGCGAGCTGAGCATGCGTGGCGGCGACTCCCCGGCGTACAAGAGGAGCCGCGCCAAACGGCCGGGCTGACGCGCTAGGCGGCGCCTCGTTCCGAGGCTTCGTTGTCCCCGTCGAACCGCACCTCGCGTGTCCGGCGGGATTTCGCCGTGTGCTGGGTCCGCTTACATGCCGGCTTCCGGAGAGCCGTTCCGCGCCACCCGTCCTACCTTCCTGCGGCGCTTCACGTTATGAAATTGCGTCTCGTCCGGAGCTTCTTCCCGGAGGGGAAATCGGGCTGTCGCCAGGTTGACAGATCAGGGCCCGGGACGCATGTTCCTGGCGTCAAACGTAAAAAGAGTCGGATTCGGTGGGTGTCTTCTCCGGCACCCGCGGCACACGCGTGGAGGCTGGATGAAGCTGGAGGGGGCACGGGCGCTGGTGACGGGCGCCGCGCGCGGGCTGGGCTATTGCTTCGCGGCGGAGCTGGTGCGGGAAGGCGCGTCGGTCGCCGCGGTGGACGTGAACGGCGCGGCGCTGGGCGAGCTGGAGCGGGAGTGCGCGGGAATGCCGGGAACGCTCGCGTGCATCGCCGGCGACGTGGCTGACGAGGCGTCGGTGCGGGGCTTCGTGCGCGAGGCGGGCGAGCGCGTGGGGCCCGTCAACGTGCTGGTGAACAACGCGGGCGTGCTGCTGGACGGCCTGCTGGTGCAGGAGGAGGGCGGCTGGGTCAAGCGCCTCCCCGAGGCGCAGTGGAAGCGCGTGCTGGACGTGAACCTCACCGGCCCGTTCCTGGTGGCGCGCGAGGTCGCGGCGGCCATGCTGGAGCGTGGCGAGGGCGGCGTGATCGTCAACCTCTCGTCGGTGTCGCGGGTGGGGAACGAGGGGCAGTCGGTGTACGCGGCGTCCAAGGCGGGGCTGGACGCGGCGACGCGTACCTGGGCGCTGGAGCTGGCGGCGCACGGCATCCGCGTGGCCGGCATCGCGCCGGGCGTGATCGACACGCCCATCCTGGAGAATGTGTCGGAGGCGGCGAAGGCCCACCTTCTGTCCCGCATCCCCCTGGGACGATACGGGACTCCCCACGAGGTCTGGCTGGCCCTGCGGTTCATCCTCGAGTGCGACTTCTTCACCGGCCGCGTGCTGGAGGTGGACGGCGGCGCGTCTGCCTGACCGCCGCGCATCGGCCGCTCCGCATCTCCCCCGCAGTCGAAGTTTCCCGATCGCATCGCATCCGAACGACACCGGACGAAACGCATCTTCCGAACGCTCCGCATCTGCCGAATCCGCGCGCATCTCGTCGGGTGATCTGGAGATGCGTGGGTCGGGAAGATGCGCGGCATCTTACGGAATCGATCCTCAGGCGCGGGGTTGGACAGGTACGTTTCACGACGGGCCTTGACGGGCGCGCCGCGGTATAGCATCCTTCGTACGAAGCTCTTCGTACTTACTCGCGAGGGATGATCCGCATGGCCGACACCGAGCTGCCCCTGCCCACCGATTCGGAGCTGGCGATCCTCAACGCGCTGTGGGAAGGCGGGCCCGCCACCGTGCGCGAGGTGTCCGACCGCCTGGAGCGCGCCCGCCCGGTCGCCTACACCACCGTGCTGAAGATGCTGCAGATCATGCACCAGAAGGGCCTGGTGCGGCGCGACGAGACGCAGCGCAACCACGTGTACGCCGCCGTCGCCCCGCGCGACCGCACGCAGGACCGGCTGATCGACCACCTGTCCGCCCGCGCGTTCGGCGGGTCTGCGGAGCGGCTGATCCTGCGCGCGCTGGACAGCACCCGCGCCACGGCCGAGGAGCGCGAGAGCATCCGCTCGATGCTGGCCGGGCTGGCGGACGACGACGCGGAGGAGACGGCATGAACGCGCTCCTCGATCCCTTCCGCGGGCCGGTGTTCCAGGCGCTCGGCTGGGCGCTGGTGCACTTCCTCTGGCAGGGCGTGATCGTGGCCGTGGTCACGCGCACCGCCCTCGGCGCGCTGCGTGGCGCATCTTCCAGCACGCGCTACCTCGTCGCCTGCGCGGGCCTGCTGCTGATGGCCGCGGCGCCCATTGCGACGACGCTCTCGGTCTATCGCGGCGGAGATGCCGACGCATCGGCCGGATTTTCGACGGATGCGCGGCCGTTCACAGTGGGTGTGGCTCCGGCGGGCGGCAGCTCGTCCGGCGTGACGCCGTCGCAGTCGGTGGATGCGGCGCCTGGAAGCGTGCCGGACGGCTTCGCGGACGGCGGGGCGCGGGGGTGGTTGGAGCGCGCGGCGGAGGGCGTGCGGCCCTGGCTGCCGCTGGTGGTGCTGGCGTGGATGGCGGGCGTGGCGCTGGGCGCGGTGCGGCTCGCGGGCGCCTGGCTGCACCTGCGCCGCCTGCGCACGCGCTGGACGAGCGAGGTCGCGCCCGCGTGGACCGCGATGACGGAGCGCCTGGTGGGGCAGATGGGCATCCGCCGTCCCGTGCGCCTGCTGGAGAGCGCACGGATGCAGGTGCCGGCGGTGATGGGCGCGCTCAAGCCGGTCATCCTCGTTCCCGCGGGCCTGCTCGCCGGCCTCTCGCCGCAGGACGTGGAGCTGATCCTGGCGCACGAGCTGGCCCACGTGCGGCGCCACGACTACGTGGTGAACCTGCTTCAGAGCGTGCTGGAGACGGTGCTCTTCTTCCACCCCGCGGTGTGGTGGCTGAGCGGCGTGGTGCGCGACGAGCGCGAGCACTGCTGCGACGACGCGGTGGTGGGCGCCACCAAGCAGGGCAAGCGCTACGCCCGCGCCCTGCTCGCCGCCGAGGAGCTTCGCGCCACGGGTCCGGGGCCGATGCTGGCGCCCGCGCTGGGCGGCGGCTCGCTCTACCGCCGCGTGCGCCGCATCGTGGCCCCGGCGGGCGACGTGCCCACCGGCGGCGGCGTGGGCCCCGTGGTGACGGTGCTGATGATGGCCGGCCTGCTGGTGGGCGGCACCCCTCTCGGCGCCTCTGAGCGCGCCGCCGCCACGGGTGCCCAGGCGCTGGCGGCGGACACGACGGGCGAGCTGGGGCTCAAGTGGGCCCAGGCGCGAGCCCGCGCGGCGAGCGAAGGCTGGGTGCGCGGCGTGTGGATCGGCTACGCGGTGAGCCGCCGGGGGATGGACGTGGACGGCGTCCGCAGCAACAGCGACGGCGAGGGCTCGGGCACCGAGGAGACGTTGAGCACGGTGCTGGCCCGGCCCGGCGGGGGCGTGGTGCGGATGGGCGACCTGCCCGTCGCCACCCAGGTCGTGCTCCTCTTCCGCCTGGGCGGCGGCGGCGACGCGGTGCCGCGGGTGATGAAGATCCGCACGCCGGAGTCGCCCGCGGACCTGGACGACGCGCCGCTCATGTGGCTGGGCACCGCGCCGGACGGCGAGAGCCTGGCGCTGCTGCGCGACCTGTACGCCAGCACCGGCCCGGAGGTGCGGCGAGAGATGGCGGCCGCGGCGTCTCTGCACGGCGAGGGTGCGGGCGCGCTCGCCTTCGTCCGCACGGTGCTCGACACCGAGCCGGTGCCGGAGGTGCGCGCCCAGGCGGCGTACTGGCTCCAGTACCAGCGCACGCACGGGGCGATGGCGCTCATGGAGCGCACGGCGCGCCGCGACGCATCCGTGAAGGTGCGCGAGGAGGCGGTGACAGGCATCGCGAAGACCGCATCTCCCGAAGGCTGGCGCGTGCTGGCGTCGATCGCCCGTACCGCGCCGTCGGCCGCGACGCGCGAGGAGGCTGGGGATTGGCTGCACCGCGAAGGCCCCGGCAGCGAGAACGACCAGGAGTAGCCCGCCTCGTCCAGCCGGCTCCACCGACGACGGTCGGCGGAGCTTCGTGACGGGTGATGAACGGCAGGGATCGCTCCGCATCCCCGCGGATCGACGGTTTTCGCATCAGCCGTGAACTGGCGGGCAGGCGACGGGTGAAGGCGGGACGGTAGATGCGGACCGGCCGCGCATCTACCGACCGCCCATCCCGATCTACCAAATGACGATTCGGTCGATGCGATGCGCATTTGCGGATCGGCATCGATCGACAGATGAACGGCAGACGGCCCGCCGCGGCTGGTGCGCGGCGGGGAAGGGACGTCGCGTGCTTGGCGGCGGAACCGAAGGGACCAACCGTGCCGCGGACGTGCCCACGTGGCGCGGCGACGACGAGCAGGCGGATCACCGGACAATCGGTGCGGACGCGCGAGACCGCGCGCCGCGCCTCATCTCACGAACTCTCTCCACCGCACTTTCAGGAGCTGCGACCGATGTCTTTGAAGCGAGCCGTTCCGCCGCTGGCGGTCCTGCTGGCGCTGGCGGGCCACGCGAACGCCCAGTCCGCCCCCGCGCCCAAGGCTGCCGCCGTCACCGCGCCGCAGGTCGTGCTTGGCGCCACGCGCATCACCGGCGCGGCGCCCACGATCGACGGCAAGCTGGACGACGCGGCGTGGCAGCAGGCGCCCGTGGCGACCGGCTTCGTGCAGCGCGCCCCCAACGCCGGCGCGCCCGGCAGCGCCCCCACCGAGGTGCGCGTGCTGTACGGCGGCGACGCGGTGTACGTGGCGGCGCGCATGCACGACCGGCCGGACTCCATCGCCGCGCAGCTCTCGCGGCGCGACGACGGCAGCACGTACTCGGACTGGATGTACGTGATGCTGGACAGCGACGACGGCAACCGCTCGGCCTACGTGCTGGGCGTGAACCCGCGCGAGGTGCAGCAGGACTTTATCATGGAGGAGGACGGCACGCAGGACGCCACGTGGGACGCGGTGTGGCAGGTGCGCACCCGCGTGGACTCGGCCGGCTGGACGGCGGAGTTCCGCATCCCCCTCTCGCAGCTCCGCTACGACCCGCACCACACGGTGTGGGGCCTCAACTTCCAGCGCACGATCGCCCGCCGGGAAGAGGACGACTACTGGTCGCCGATCCCGCCGGACGCCGCGGGCTTCATCTCCCGCTTCGGGCAGCTCGATGGCCTGGTGGGCCTGGGCTCGCCCACGCGGCTGGAGCTGAACCCGTACGCCACCTCGCGGGTGACGCGGGCGCCGGGCACCTCGACGGACCCGTTCTACTCGCGCAACTCGCCGTCGGCCTCGGCCGGCGTGGACATGCGCTATGGGCTGACGCCCAACATGACGCTGACCGCCACGGTGAACCCGGACTTCGGCCAGGTGGAGGCGGACCCGTCGGTGGTGAACCTGACGGCGTTCGAGACCAGCTTCCCCGAGCAGCGCCCGTTCTTCGTGCAGGACGCCCGCATCTTCCAGTTCAAGCTGGGCGGCAGCGCGGGCCAGCTCCTGTACAGCCGCCGCATCGGCGCGCCGCCGCGCGGCTCGGTGCCGGGTGACGCGGCGTTCGCGGACGTGCCGGAGCGGACGACGATCCTGGGCGCGGTGAAGCTGTCGGGGAAGACGTCGAACGGGTGGCGGATCGGGGTGCTGGACGCGCTCACGTCGCAGGAGGACGCGCGCTTCACCACGGTGGACGGGACGCGCGGCAGCTCGCCGGTGGAGCCGCTGGCCAACTTCGGCACGGTGCGGGTGATGAAGGACCTGAACGGCGGCGCCAGCGGCCTGGGCGCCATCGTCACCACCGTGAACCGCCGTATGCAGCCGGGGCTGGAGTTCCTGCGCTCGTCCGCCGTCGCGGCGGGGATGGACGGGCGGCACCGCTTCGGCGGCGGCAACTACGAGATGAGCGGATATCTCGTCGGCAGCAACGTGCGCGGCAGCACGGAGGCCATCACCCGCACGCAGCGCAGCTCGGCGCACTACTTCCAGCGGCCCGGCGCGGACTACCTGGGCGTGGACAGCACGCTCACGTCCCTCTCGGGCGTGATCGGCGACCTGGAGCTGAAGAAGATCGGCGGCGGGAGCTGGACGTGGGAGACGGGCGCACGGGCGCGCTCGCCGGGCCTGGAGATCAACGACCTGGGCTTCCAGAACCAGACCGACCGCATCGAGGAGTACGGCGGCCTGGGCTACTCGCACTACAAGGCCGGCTCGGTCTTCAAGAACTGGTACCTGCACGGCTTCCAGCGCATGCAGTGGACGTTCGGGCACGAGCGGGTGCAGACGTACCTGAACGCGCAAGGCAGCTTCCAGCTCCTCAACTACCAGGGCGGCAGCGCGCTGGTGGAGCGCTACCAGCCCGCCATCTCCACCAGCGAGCTGCGCGGCGGTGCGTCGCTGAGGACGCCGGGGCAGACGGCGCTCACCCTCTCCGCGTTCGGCGACCGGCGGCGCAAGGTGACGTGGAGCGTGCTGGGGTATGGCGCCCTCGAGGACGGCACCGGCGGCAACGCGCTGACCATCGCCCCGGCGCTGGAGCTGCGGCCCTCGCCGCGGATGGAGCTGTCGCTGGAGCCCACGCTGGCGTGGAACACGGTGCCTGCCCAGTTCGTGGACCAGGCCGACGACGACGCGGGGGTGCGGCACTACTACTTCGCGCGGCTGGCGCAGACCACCACGGCGCTCACCGCCCGGCTCAGCTACACCTTCACGCCGCGCCTGTCGCTCCAGTACTACGCGCAGCCCTTCATCTCCGCCGGCCGCTACTCGGCCGCGAAGGAGGTGGCGGACCCCGCGGCGAGAAGCTTCGACCAGCGTTTCCGCCCGGCCACGCTGAGCGAGCAGCCGGACTTCAACTTCAAGGCGTTCAACTCCAACGCGGTGATGCGCTGGGAGTACCGCCCGGGCTCCACGCTGTTCGTGGTGTGGAACTCCGCCCTCCAGCAGACGGCCGCGGACGGCTCGTACGACCTGATCCGCGACTCCAGCCGCCTGTTCCGCTCCGACGGCACCAACGTGCTGCTGATCAAGCTGAGCTACTGGCTGGGCCTGTAGCCCGCACGACCGCGCCGAGCGCCCGGCCTCCGCCGAAAGGAGGCCGGGCGCTCCCGTGTCCCGCACCAACCCCCCCTCGCTCGTCCTCCCGCCCTTACGTTCCTACGCATCGCAGGGTTCGCGGGAATGCGTAAGTCCGTTCCGCGCGAAAGGTTGCGTCGGGCGCGCATCGCGAACACACAATATACGACAGCAATGGTACACATCCCGTTGACACGGAACCTCCGCCGTTGTACTTTGATGCGTCATTCACAAACAGTCTGATAACGTACCTCTCCTCGCCTGTTCCCTCACATGCCGCAGGTAAGCCGTCCCGTGCTCCAGGACCCGTCGTTCCGCAGCGTTCGCCTTGCAGGCGCGCGCGCGGAGCGGGTTTGCAGCCGGCCGGCCGGACAGCTGCACGGGCGCCCCACTCCACCCCCGAGCCCACTCACCTGAAGCTGAATGCCGGCGCCCGCCAACCCCACCGCACACCTGACAACTCCGCTCCTTTCCACGCAGTCCCCGGCGCATTCGCCGCGGACGCCGGGGACGGCCTGCACGGTGAACCCGCACCTGGTGCTGCGCTTCGCCGCGCCCGCCCCCGTGCGCACCATCGCAATCGCCGCGGAAGATGTCATCGGCCGCTACGTCGCTTCCGAAGCCGGCGGCGGGGGCGTGCGCGTGCAAGTCGTTGCGGCATCACGCATTGACTCGAATAACCCGGCCGATGTCGCGGCAAGTGAGCACGCGGTGACGCTGGAGATGGCCCGCGAGCTCTCCGTGCGTCCGTTTTCGGCAGTCGCGAGTCCCTTCCGCGCCGCCATCTCGGCACGCGTGAACGGGTACGCGGTGCTCGTCGTCTGCATCGAGGAATCAGCCGCGGGGGATGTAGACCTGGACGCGCTGGCGGACGGCATCTCCGTGCGGTATCGGGAGATGGCCGGCGGCCGATCGAGCGCCGAGGGGTCGGCGGATGGGCGGGTAGCGGTCGAGCGGGTGGAGCTGGTGACCGCGGATGAGGAGCGGGAGCTGGTGGATGTGTGGAGCGGCGCGGCGTCCGATGATGCGGGGCCGACGCTGCACGCGCGCTTCGAGGCGCAGGCGGCGCGGACGCCGGACGCGCCTGCGGTGCGCTACGAGGGCGCGACGCTCACGTACGCGGAGCTGGACGAGCGCGCCAACCGGCTCGCGCGCCACCTGCTGCGCCTGGGCGTTGCGCCCGAGGAGCGCGTGGGCGTGCTGCTGGAGCGCAGCCTGGACCTGCCGGTGGCGCTGCTGGGCATCCTGAAGGCGGGCTGCGCGTACGTGCCGCTGGACCCCGCGTATCCCGCCGAACGCATGGGCTTCCTGCTGGCGGACGCGGGCGTGCGCCTGCTGCTCGCGCACGACCGCCTGCTCGCCTCGCTCCCGCCGCACGCCGCGCGCGTGGTGCGCATGGACGCCGACGCGGCGCTGATCGCGGCCGAGGACGACGCGCCGGTCGCATCCGCCGCGAGCGGGGAGAGCCTGGCGTACGTCATCTACACGTCGGGCTCCACCGGCCGGCCGAAGGGAAGCCTGGTGCCGCACCGCGCCATCCCCGGCTTCATCGGCGCGTACTCCGAGAACGCCGCGACGGCGGAAGATGCGCGGCCGGAGACGTGGCTCCAGTACGCGTCTCAGTCGTGGGACGGGATGACGCTGGAGCTGTGGACGCCGCTGCTGCGGGGCGCCCTCTGCGTGCTGTACCCTGCGGCCTCGGAAGATGGGATCAGCCCCGCGGGCCTGCGCCGCGTGATCGAGGCGGAGGGCGTGACGGCGTTGTGGATGACGTCCACCTTCTTCAATCTCGTCGTCGACACCGAGCCCAGTGCGCTGGCCGGGCTGCGCGTGGCGATGGCGGGCGGCGAGGCGCTGAGCGTGGCGCACCTGCGGCGGGCGCGCGAACGCTTCCCGGCGCTGCGCCTGGTGAACGGCTACGGCCCGTCGGAGTGCACGGTCTTCACCACGACGCACGAGTTCGCGCAGAACGAGGAGATTCCGGCCGTCGTCCCCATCGGGAAGCCCGTGGGCGACCGGCGGTGCTACGTGCTGGACGCGCGCATGCGGCCGGTGCCGGTGGGCATGGCGGGTGAGCTGTACGTGGGCGGCCCCGCCGTTCCGCGCGGGTACCTGGACCGCCCGTCGCTGACCGCGGCGGCGCTGGTGCCCGATCCGTTCTCAGCCGAGCCGGCGGCGCGGCTGTACCGGACGGGCGACCGGGTGCGGTGGCGTGCGGACGGCGCGCTGGACTTCCTGGGTCGCATCGACCAGCAGGTGAAGATCCGCGGCTTCCGCATCGAGGTCGGCGAGGTCGAGGCGGTGCTGGCGGAGATGCCCGGCGTGCGCCAGGCCGTGGCCGTCGTGCGGGAGGATGCGCGCGGCGACAAACGCCTCATCGCCTACGCCGTTGCGGATGCGTCCGTGGACGGGAAGACGCTGCGGGATGGGCTCGCGGAGCGGCTTCCGGCGTACATGGTGCCGTCCGCCGTGGTGGTGATGGATGCGCTGCCGGTGACCTCCACCGGCAAGGTGGACCGCCGCGCGCTGCCCGAGCCCGCCGCGTCTGCCGAGGGCGAGCGGGTCGCGCCTCGGACGGAGACGGAGCGTACTCTCTCGCGCATTTGGGGCGACGTGCTGGGGATTGAGTCGCTGAGCATCCGCGACGATTTCTTCGCGCTTGGCGGTCACTCTCTTCACGCCACCCAGATCACATCTCGCGTACGCGAAGTCGTGAAGATTTCCCTGCCGATGCGCGCCCTTTTCGATGCGCCCACGGTGGAAGGGCTCGCGCTGGAAGTCGACCGGCTCGTGGCGGCCGGCGGGACGGCGGAGACCGCATCTACGGTAGATGCGAAGCTGCCGGTCCTCCCCGTGTCGTCCGGCCAGCAGCGGCTCTGGCTGGTGGAGCAACTGGCGGACGTGGGGCCGGCGTACAACATGGCGCTCGGCATCCGCATCCGGGGCTCGCTCGACGCGGCGGCGCTGGACCGCGCGCTGGCGGAGATCGCGCGGCGGCACGAGACGCTACGCACCGGCTTCACCACGGTAGACGGGCGGCCGAAGCAGGTCATCCATCCCCCGCTCGCGTCCGTGGTCGCCACCGTCGAACTCTCGCACCTGCCGGCGGATGCGCGCGAGGCGGAGGCCGGGCGGCTGACGATGGAAGATGCGACGCGGACGTTCGACCTG
>DASRQW010000271.1 GCA_035696245.1 Longimicrobiaceae bacterium
TCACTGCCGACTGCATCTCGACCAGCCCGCGGACGGCCGCGTCGGGCCGCATCTCGCCGTCGAGCAGCCCGCCGCCCTGCGTGACGATGGTGCCGAACAGCCGACCCAACAGCTCGCGGTAGAGGGCTTCCTTGTTGCCGAAGTGGTAGTAGATCAGCGCCGGGTTCACTCCGGCCGCCGAGCCGATCTGCTTGATGGTCGTGGCCGTGAACCCCTGCCGCGCGAAGAGCGTCTCTGCGGCGTCCAAGATCAGGTCGGCGGTGCGTGCGTCGGTTTCCATGACATTTAGTTAATCGTTTAATCAACTCTGTGCAAGGATGTTCTACGCGGCGTTCGATTGCGAGGATGCGTATGAGGCGCTTGACGGCGGCGCCGCGGCAGGCGAATCTACTTCGACGGCGCAAAGTAGCCGGTAGATATCTCCGCCCCGGAGCACCTGCCGCGCCGCATTCCAAGTACCACCCGCACTTGCGGACTTTCCTCCTCTCGCGCTGGAGAACGGACGATGGCAAAGCTTGGGCTGAAAATGGATGAGCTGGCGGTGGAGTCGTTCGAGACGGGGGCGCACGGCAACGACCTGCGCGGCGCCGGCCACGAGGCGGTGGGCACGCGCATCGGGTGCCCGGCCACGGCGTACGTGACCTGTCCCGCCACCCCGCGCGCCGAGGACTTCCGCGTCACGAACCTCTGCTGCTAAAGACGTGGACGCAGATGTACGAGGCCCCGGCCGCTCTCACCTGAGCAGCCGGGGCTTTTCATCTTCCGCAAGTCCCATCCACCGACTGTTTCGGTAGATAGGCCGCCGGAGATCGATCGACCGATGCGGCGACGTTCAGTCCGCGGCGCGCTCGTACTGGACGGGCCAGGCGATCTTCACGCCGAGGCGGCGGGCGGCGTGCAGGGGCCAGTACGGGTCGCGCAGCATCTGCCGGGCGAGGAGGACCATGTCTGCCGTGCCGCCGGCCACGAGCCCGTTCGCCTGCTCGGGATCGGTGATGAGGCCCACGGCCGCCGTGGCGATGCCGGCCTCGTGGCGGATGCGCTCCGCGAAGCCGGCCTGGTAGCCGGGGCCCACGGGGATCTTCGCGCGCGGCACCAGTCCGCCGCTGGAGCAGTCGACCAGGTCCACGCCCAGCGGCCCCAGCACGCGCGCCAGCTCCACCGACTGCTCCACGTCCCATCCGCCCTCCACCCAGTCCGTAGCGGAGATGCGGATGAAGAGCGGCAGCTCCTCCGGCCACACCTCGCGCACGGCGGACACGACTTCGCGGACGATGCGTGTGCGGTTCTCGAACGAGCCGCCGTACGCGTCCGTGCGGCGGTTGCTGAGCGGCGACAGGAACTGGTGCAGCAGGTAGCCGTGCGCCGCGTGCAGCTCGATCACGCGGAAGCCGGCCTCCAGCGAGCGCCGCGCGCCGTCGCGGAACGCCGCGACGATGCCGCGGATCCCATCTTCCGTCAGCGCCTCCGGCACCGGGTCGCCCTCGTCGAACGCGACGGCGCTCGGGGCGTGGATGGGGCGCCAGCCGCCATCGGCCTCCGGCACGTATCCCCTGCCCTGCCACGGGCGGAAGGTGCTGGCCTTGCGCCCCGCGTGCGCGAGCTGCACGCCCGCCACCGCACCCTGCTCGTGGATGAAGCGCACGCACCGCGCGAGCGGCTCCACGTGCGCGTCGGTCCAGATCCCTAAGTCCTGCGGCGAGATGCGCCCGTCTGCCGTGACCGCCGTCGCCTCGGCGATCACCGCGCCGGCGCCGCCCACCGCGCGGCTGCCCAGGTGCACCAGGTGCCAGTCGCTCGCGAACCCGTCGCGGCTCCAGTACTGGCACATGGGGCTCACGCCAATGCGGTTGCGGAAAGTGATGCCGCGCAGCGTCAGCGGCG
Source organism: Longimicrobiaceae bacterium (assembly GCA_035696245.1). NCBI lineage: Bacteria > Pseudomonadati > Gemmatimonadota > Longimicrobiia > Longimicrobiales > Longimicrobiaceae > Longimicrobiaceae bacterium. The sequence goes on from DASRQW010000271.1 coordinate 1,885, forward strand.
TGAAGAGCCCCGTCTCGGTCTGGCTATCCATCCGTGCTCCTGTCTGGGTCCGTTGTCATGTGCGCCCCGGCCGAGGGCTCCGGAGCGGCCCTGCCTTCGGGCATCGCGGGTGCCGCCATGCGTCACACGGCCGGGGTGCGCGAAGAGAGATGCGTGTTCAAACGACGATCTGCAAGAACGCACCGGTTCCGCGGCCAGTGCGAATCTCACATCGTCCGGCCGAGTCAGATCGGATCGGGCGCCCGGCTTTCCGCATCCGAGACCCGGCGCGCGTGCCGCCGAGCCCCGTCGTCTCGTGATGCGCTATCGGCCGGCGCTCGGTGCTTCGCGGCTCAGTGCTTCTCCAGGAACGACAGGCCTTCGGGCAGGATGTGCACGCGGGGACCTTGCGGCGCTTCCAGGCGCCCCCCGCCGCCGCGGCGGATCAGCCCCTGCTCGCGCAGCGCGTCGGTGATGGCGAGCGACTCTTCGTACGACAGCCCCAGCTCCTCGCCCAGTATCCCTGTCGGCACCCACCGCGCCGGATCCCCCTCGGATATCTCCGCTATCCTGCGCAGGAACATCAGCTGCTTCATCTCCGCGACCTGGCTTGCGCTGTCCATGCTCTCCGCTCCCTGGGGAATGCCAAGACTTCCACGGCGCTCCGCAGGAGCAACCCATGTGCCCGCCGGTGCGCTTCCCACGTGATTTGCTCCGGCACCACGCGAGGCCGGCCTTGCAGCGAGACGACTGTCGAGCGCGGCCAAATGCGTGAAATGCGGTTTCGATCACACCACTGGATGCACCGGACCGAGTTGTGGGATCAAACGTTTTCTTGTGATCGGCATACTGCTCCCATATGGTGCAGAAGCCTGCATAAAGTAGCGCCTTTGGGTCCGCTCCCCCCGTTCTCGTATAGCAGTTCCACCGTCCTTCCGATCGGCCAATGGGCCACCTGTGCTCCTTCGGGGGCCGATTCCTTCCGATCTTGCCGGCTGCGCTCCTTCTGCTCTCCGCCTTTGGGCGGGGTGTGGCCGCGGCGCAGAGCACGCTTGGCGCTGACTCCGCGGCGGGGCTGCTCCGGGAAGGCGCGGCGGCGCGGCGGGAGCAGAACGCTGGCGCGGTGTGGCGCGCGATCGGGCTGTGGGAGCGGGCGCGCGCCGCCGCCTCGGAAAGCGGGGACCGCGCCGCGCAGGCGGAGGCGCTGCACCTGAAGGGCGAGGCGCTCGGCGCGCTGTCCGTCTACGACTCGGCGGCGGCGGCGCTGGGCGAGGCGCTGGCGCTGCGGCGGGCGGCGGGCGACCATGCCGCCGAAGGGCTGACGCTGGTGGCGCTCGCCCGCGTGGACCTGGAGACGGGGCGCACGGACTCGGCCCGGTCGCGGGCGAGCCAGGCGCTCGCGCTGTCGCAGGCGCCGCGGGGCACGCGTACGGCCGTGTGGGACGCGGTGGAGGCAGGAGCGCGGACGGTGATCGCCGGCGCCATGTGGCGGACGGCGACACCGGAGGAGGCGTTCCCGCAGCTCCGCAAGGCGCTGGAGCTGCGTCGCCGGCCCGGCGACCGGCGCGGCGAGGGCGAGGTGCTGCAGATGCTGGGCGACGCGCACCGCGGAGCGTCGGGGATGGATTCCGCGCTGGCGTACTACCGCCGGGCCGCGGCGCTCCAGCGGGCCGCCTTCGACCCCCGCGGCCTGGCCTGGACGTACCGCTACGCCGGCCTGGCCTTCGGCTGGCTGGCACGGCGCGATTCGCAGGCCATCTACGCACGACGCGCGCTGTCGCTCTTCCGCGAGGTGGGCGACCGCCGCGGCGAGGGGATGGCGCTGGCCGACATCGGCCGCTTCTACCGCACCACGAGCATGTTCGACTCGGCGGCCGTCACCGCCCGCCAGGCGCTGGCGCTGCTGCGCAGCGTGGGCGACCGCTGGAGCGAGGCTACGGCCATCGCCGACCTGGGCAACAACTTCCGCTTCACCGGGCACCCGGACTCGGCCGCGGCCTACATGCGGCTGGCGCTGGACCGGTACCGGGAGACGGGCGACCTGCACGGGCAGGGGTGGATGCTGCAGTCGCTGGGCTACCTGAGCATGCAGCAGGGCCGGCCGGACTCCGCCATCCTCTTCTACCGCCCCGCCCTGGAGCTTCGCCGCCGCACCCACGCGCGCGGCAACGAGGCGCTGATCCTGGACGAGCTGGGCGTGGCGCACTCGCGGCTGGGCCACGCGGACTCGGCCCGCGCGGACTACCGCCGGGCGCTCCGGATCTTCCGCGAGGGGGGCGATACGTGGAACGAGTACTACGTGCTGCTGGACCTGGCGAACCTCGGCCGGAGCGGGAGCGCCGCGGGCGACGCGCGCACCGCGACGGTGCTGTACGACTCGGCCGCGTACGCGCTGGACCGCGTGCTCTCGCAGATGGGCGCGGACGACGACCGGCTCGTGTACGTGGGGACCACGTCCGGCCCGTCCGGCGCCTGGACGCTGGCGTGGCTCGCCAGGGAGCGCGAGGCGGGAGCGAGCCGGGCGCGGCTCGCGGCGCTGGCGGCGGGAGAGCGGGGCCGGGGGCAGCTGCTCGTCCAGCTGATGCGGCGGGCGGGCGTCCGGAGCCGCCCGGCAGACGGCGGGCCGGGCGCGATCCGCCGGCCCGGTGCCGACCTGGCCGCGGAGGGCGGGGCGCTGCTCGCCAGGGCGCGCCGCACGGGCGGGACGATCCTGGTCTACCAGCTCGCCGGCGACACCCTCCTCCGCTGGGTGGTTCCTCCTTCCGGTGCGCTCCTCCTCTTCGCCTCGGCCGTGAGGCGAGATTCGCTGGCGGCGTGGGTGGGGGCCGCGCGCGCCGAGATCGGCGCGGACGACGCGGCGGCGCGCGGCGCGGGCGCGGGTGCCCGCCGGGCGCCGGCTCTGGAGAGGCCCCCGGTCCCGGTCGCGGTGCCGCACGGTGGAGCCATGGAACGGCTCGCCGGCTTCCTCCTTCCGGAGCCGGTCGCCTCCCGCCTCCCCCCCGGCGGCGAGGTCGTGATCGTCCCGGCGGGAGTGCTCGGGCTGGTGCCGTTCGCGGCGCTCCGGCTGCCCGGCGGGGATTACCTCGGAGCGCGGAATCCCCTTCGCTACGCGCCTTCGCTCACCGCCCTCGGCGAGGCCCAGGCCCGGCCCCGCGTTTCGCGCGGCGAGTTCGCCCGTGCGCTGGTGGTGGGCGACCCGGCCATGCCCACGGTCACCACGTACACGGGCGAGCAGGTGGAGCTGGAGCCGCTTCCCGGCGCCGGACGGGAGGCGGACGAGGTAGCGGCGCGCCTGCACGCCGCCGTGCTGCACGGCGCCGCCGCGGGCGAGAAGGCCGTGGCCGCCCGGCTCCCGCGGGCGCCGCTGGTGCACCTGGCCACGCACGGCTTCGCGTATGCGTCGCGCGAACGGGCCCGCGACTCGTTCGTGGCCCTCGCTCCCGGCGGCGGGGAGGACGGGCTGCTCACCGTGGCGGAGGTGCTCTCGCGGCCGGAGCGCATGCGGGCCGAGCTGGTCGTGCTCTCCGCCTGCCAGACCGGGTTGGGCAGCGTGCAGGACGCGGAGGGCACGGTAGGCCTCCAGCGAGCGTTCCTGGCCAGGGGCGCCCGCAGCGTGATGGTCTCGCTGTGGAGCGTGAGCGACCGCGCCACCGAGGCCCTGATGCGCGGCTTCTACCGGCATTGGCTCGGGGATGCGGACGGTCCTGGCAAGGCCGAGGCGCTGCGCCGGGCGCAGGCGGACGTGCGCGGCACCGCGGGGATGGAGCCGCCCGTCTTCTGGGCGGCGTTCCAGCTCGCAGGCGCCGGCTGAATCCGCCCCCGGCCCGGCGAAGGAAGCTGCTTGCGCTTCGGCGAACGTCAGGAACGGGTCGGGGGAGAAGCGCTCCCGGCCAGAGGGCGGCCGGCGTGCATCCGCCGGCCGGCAGTCATCGCACGATCACCTCGTCACCATGGAGGAGGCCACCATGACCAAGGTCGCGGCCGGAAAAGGCGTGGCCAGGCGGTACCGGCTCGGCGAGCTGGCCGTAGAGAGCTTCGTGGTCATGCAGAAGCGCGGGTGCAGCAACACCGATCCCAACAGCGG
>DASRQW010000272.1 GCA_035696245.1 Longimicrobiaceae bacterium
TCGGCGCTGATGGTGTGGCACAACGGCACCATCCTGGTCGCCAGCAAGACGCAGGCGATCTTCTGGGGCTCTCAGTGGAACACCGCGTCGTTCGCGGGCGACAAGATCACCGGCCTCGACAGCTTCTTCCAGGGCTTCGGCGGCAGCGGCTACGCGCTCACGAACACCGAGTACACGGGCAGCAACGGCCAGGTGACGGCCGCCTCCACCTACCTGGGCCACGTGATCGACACCAGCACGCCCCCCAGGCGGGCCCTCACCGTCTCGGGTGCCGTTGCCGAGGCGTGCAAGGTCACGGGCAACAACCCCGACCCGAACGCCCTGTATCTTATCTACACGGCAACCACGGCGGGCAACGTGAGCTACTGCGCGTGGCACAGCTACGGCACGTGCACGGGCGGCAAGCCGCTGCAGGTGGCATACATGCCGCGTCTGGACGGCATCGCCGGGTGCGACCCGGGCGACACGTGGACCACGCACTCGCAGGGGCTGTCGGCCATCGCCAGCGTCACGGCGCACGAGCTGTCCGAAGCCATCACCGACCCGCGCAACGGCGGCTGGTACGATGCCTCGGGGCAGGAGAACGGCGACAAGTGCGCCTGGTCGTTCCACGCTCCCGTCACGCTGTCCAACGGCTCGGTGTGGAAGCTCCAGATGGAGTGGTCGAACGTCGCCTACACGGCCGGCACGGGCTTCCTCAACCTCAGCGGCCAGAAGGGCTGCCTCCAGGGCTGACGGAGACGCGCCGGCCGGCCGGAGGACGCCGATCCTCCGCCGGCCGGCGTGAATCGGATCGAGGTGCGGAAGGGCCGGGGATCGCCTCCCCGGCCCTTCCGTCTTCGGTTCGGCGAGGCTTTACCTGCGCCCCCGGCCCCGCCCGCCTCCCCCGCCCTTGCGGCCCTTGCCGCGTCCCCGGCCGGCGGGCTCCTTGTCCCCGCCGCCGTGACCGTGGCCGTGGCGCTGGGCCTTGCGGCGCCCGCCCTTCTCCTCGGGCGAGCGGTGCGGGCGGTCGCTGGCGATTTGCGCGCGGGCCTCGTCGAGCGTGGCGGCGCGTACCGCCTCGCGCTTGCCGCGGATCACGGTCCAGTGCAGCGGACGGTCCAGCTCCGGGAGCGCCGACTCGTCCACGTACTCGAGCACCTTCTCCGGAATCCGGGCGCGCACCACGGGCACGTCGCCGTCCAGGTGGTAGTCCAGCGGGAACTCCTGCCCGCCGATGGAAATGCTGTCCGGCAGCGACATCCACCGTTCGCGCTCCGCCGCGGGGATGATCTCGTCCGGACTCACGCGCAGCGGCGTCTCGATGAAGTCCGCGTACGAATTCACGCCCTCCAGCTTCTTCGCCAGGTAGTCGACCACGGCGTCCTCGTCCATGCCGCCCGCCTGGCCGGCCGAGCGGCGGTACACCTCGCGCAGCTCGCGGAAGGCGGCGCGGTTGTCGCTCGCGTCGCGATGGTGCGCGAGGCCTGCGGCCAGGGCCTCCGCGAGCGCGCGGCGGGCCGGCTCCTCCAGCCCGGCGGGGAAGGCGTCGATGCCCTCCTCGTCGCTGTCCAGCTCGAAGCCGTGGTACACGCGCGTCCGCTTCAGCCGCAGCGGAGCGCGGCGGTGCGCCAGGTCGTACACGAACTCCGGCTCGCCCTCTTCCGCGAACTCCCACAGCAGATCGTACGGCAGCTGCGTGCCCTCGATGGACCCGCGCGCGCGGCCGAAGCGGTCGCTGAAGTAGCGCAGCTCGCCCGCCACCGCGCCCCAGCTTCCGCACACGCTGTTCTTCGAGACGCTCACCTCCTCGCCCCAGCTCGTCTCCTCGTCCACCACCAGGCTGAACGGCATGACCCGCGCGACCAGGCGCTGCCAGTCGCGGATCAGGTTGTCGTTCAGGCGCGGAAGGCTGCGCGGCAGCGGCAGGTCGAGCGAGCGGTAGATGGAGGCGATGGCGAGCGCGCCGTCCTCGATGGACCGGATCAGCACGCCGTGCTCCTCGCTCCACGTCTCCAGCGACTTGTCGTCGAACACGTGCCGGGGCAGGCCGTACACCTGACCCAGCGAGCCGCACGTGCGCAGCGCGTCCTCGTAGATGCGGTAGATGGTGAGGTGGTCGCTGCCCGGCACCACGAAGCCGGCGATGTCGTTCTCCGCGCGCAGCATGCGGTGCAGCGACTCGATGCTGGCGCAGGTGGCGACGATGGGGATCAGGTGCTCGTCGGAGTTGACCAGCATCTCGCCCCACGAGCGGTCCACCGGCAGCACCTCGACCTTGCGGCCGTACGCCGTGAGCCGGTTCTTCTCGATCAGCCCGCGGGCCTCCAGCATCTCCACCGCGCGGCGGTAGGCGATGCGGTCCAGGGGCACCGGCAGCTCGAGCTCATCGGCCCGCACGCCCATGTCCGCGCAGGTAAGCGCCACTCGCTCGGGATCGCCCGCGAGCTGGAAGTCCGGCTCGGTGGGCCGCAGCGCGTCGAAGTCGATGTCGCGCTCGGAGAGGATCCACACCTCGCCGTTCTCCACCCGGCCGTGCACGCGCCCCGCCATCTGCAATATCTCGTTGGCCCCCAGCGGCAGGCGGGTGAGCACGCTCTTGCCCTTCTTCACCAGCGTGGTGAAGCGCGCATCCTCGATCACCACCGTGTCCAGCCCCTGGATGTTGAGCGCGGACTGCCCTGCCGCCGTCATGGACAGCATGTACGGGTGCGGCGCGTCGCCCTCCAGGAACGGGCGCAGCGTGGCGATGGGCTCGCCGCCGTGGTAGAAGGCGGTATAGACGCCCTTCCACTTCTCCCCGATCTCCCGCGCGATCTCTTCCGCCCCGGCGCGCGTGGGGACGAAGACGGCCACGCCGCGACGCCCCTTCACCACGTGCCGCATGAAGCGGTCGGCCAGGAAGCCCAGCGGCTTGGCCGTGTTGGAGACGCGCACCTCCGCCGCCTTCGCCGGGTCGAACGCCGACGACTCGATCACCTCCGCCGCGTCCAGGTAGTTCGCGTAGAACGTGGGATCGACCGTGGCCGACAGCCACACGAAGCGGCACCCCGCGCGCTTCGCCAGCGCCAGGCACAGCTCCAGCTCGGCAGACGTCTGGTGGATCTCGTCGACCACCACGACGTCGTCCGCCGTGATCAGGTCGTCCTGGAGCCATCGCCGCGCGATGCCGGTGGTGACGATGACCACGTTCCAGCTCGGCGTCTCGGGCGTCGCCTCGCGCTCGCGGTTCACCACGCCGGCGCGAATGTCCAGCCCGACGATCTCCTCCGCCATGGGGCGGATCGCCAGCGTCTTGCCGGTGCCCGTGCCCGCCACGATGCCGAAGCCCTTGCCCTCGCGCGCCAGCCGGCGGATGTCGTCGCCGTGCTCTCGCCCCAGCACCGTCTCTATGCCGGTGAGCCCCACGCCCAGCTCGATCGTCTCGCAGGCGGCGCGCGTGGGGGCGATCACCACCACGCGCCCCTCGGGCGGACGGCCGGGGTAGCGCTCGGAGGGAGGGGTGGTGGAGACCTCTACCATGGGCTCTCGGTGCGTGTGCGTGGTTGACGGGGCGCGGCGGGCCGGCCTAGTGTGTTACCTCGCACGCCACGAGCGCAAGAACTCCGCCATCCACGGAAACGAGTCCCCGCTTGGATTCCACAGTATCCACGCTGCTATTCACCGGCGCCGCGCAGGTCGCCGCCTGCACCGGCGCGCCTCGCGAATCGGACGCGAACGACCCGTCCGCCGTCCTCGCCGGCGCCGCGGTGGCCGTCCGCGGCGGCGTAGTGCTCGAAGTCGGCCCGGAACCCGAGGTCGCCGGCCGGTATCCGGATGCGGAGAAGGTGGGCTGCGTGGGCGGGGTCCTCACGCCGGGCTTCGTCGACTCGCACACGCACGCGGTGTTCGGTAGATACCGCACGGACGAGTACGCGCTGCGCTGCCGCGGCGTGCCGTACATGGAGATTGCGCGGCGCGGCGGCGGCATCAACGCCTCCGTCCGCGACCTGCGCGCCCGCTCGGAAGACGAGCTGGTGAAGATGGCGCTGCCCCGCCTGGCCGACCTTCTCGCAGGAGGCACCACCACGGCGGAGGTGAAGAGCGGCTACGGGCTGGACACGGAGGCCGAGCTGAAGACGCTCCGGGCCATCCGCCGCCTGAACGAGATGCAGCCCGTGGAGCTGGTCCCCACGTTCCTGGGCGCGCACGAGTTCCCGCCCGAGTACCGCGACCGCCGCGACGCCTACGTGGACCTCCTCGTCCGCGAGATGATCCCCGCCGTCGCGGAGGCGGGGCTGGCGCGCTTCTGCGACGTGTTCATGGAGCCCGGCGTCTTCGACCGGGCGCAGAGCGAGCGCGTGCTCCGCACGGGGCTGGACCACGGCCTGCGCCCCAAGATGCACGCCGACGAGCTGGAGGGCAGCGGCGGCGCGGAGCTGGCGGTGGAGCTTGGCGCCGCATCCGCCGACCACCTGGGCGACATATCGGAAGCCGGCATCCGCGCGCTCGCCGGCTCGTCCACGGTCGCAACGCTGCTGCCGGCGACGCTCTTCTTCCTCGGCCGCCCGCGGTGGGCGCCGGGACGCGCGCTGCTGGACGCGGGCGCCACGGTTGCGCTGGCGACGGACTTCAATCCTGGCTCGTCGCCCACGCCCAGCATGGCGTTCATCCTCACCGCCGCCTGCTCCCGCATGGGCCTCAGCCCCTCTGAAGCCCTCCGCGCCGCGACGGCCGGCGGCGCCTCGGCTCTGGAGCTGTCCGACGGCCGCGGCACCCTGCGCCCCTGCGCCCCCGCCGACCTCGTCCTCTGGCGCACCGAGACGGTGGACGAGATCCCGTATCGCCTCGCGGCGCCCGTCGTCGCAGGCGTCTGGAAGGCCGGCAAACGCGTGGTGTGATCGGGAGATGCACATCTCCCGAAAAGCCCGATGATTCTGCGTCGGCCTGGCTGCTGAAATCGCGTCAACGACTGCGCAAATTTCCGCTGCGGTGACTAACCCTGACGCCGGGACGATCTCGCTCGCCCCGCCCTCCCGCGAAAGCCCAGTGCGAGTCGCGGGCGGGGCGGAGGGAGG
>DASRQW010000273.1 GCA_035696245.1 Longimicrobiaceae bacterium
GACGGCTTCTACGTGCGCTATTACCCGGCGGCGTACTACTCCACGCACGTGCAGATCTGGGTGCCGCAGGGCAGCCCCGCCGTGGGCCGCGAGTTCGACCCGTCCACGATGGTGGCGACCCCGGCCAACACCGCCAAGCAGCGCCTGGTGCAGTCCGCTCGGCCGCGGACGAGTTGAAGCCGAACAGGTCGAGGGGATGACGAACGGCGCGCCTCGAGAGATCGGGGCGCGCCGTTCTTGCCCTCACCCGGCTCGTAAAACTCGCCTGCCCTGAAAAGAAAGTGATCTTCGCGAATTCGCCGAAGTGGCGATGTAGCAACACTTTCATCCGCTAGGGTGAGCGAAGCTCGTGGACGACTCATCCGCAAGCGGGGGAAGGCACGGCTTCCACCTAGGCGGCGGGTTCCAGGCTCTTCGGCGGGCCTCCTTGCCACCGCACTGCTGGCGACTCGCGCTGCGCGCTGCGGGGGCAGGGACGAGCGGCATTGCTTCGGTCTTCAGGTGCCGACACACCTCCGGCACCGTGCGATCCGAGGTCAGAAGCGCCTCCCCTTCCCGGAGCACCCCACGATCTGTGTTGCGCTCTGCTGCGTCTTCTTCATCCGGAAGTCTCCTCACCTCAAAGGCTCTGGGTAGACTCCAATTCTACCTGGTCCAGTTTCCGGGGGGGGGGCAGGCCACTTCTGGAAGGAGCGTCCGTGCGGTTGGCGCCGCGGAGGTTAGGCCGTCCCGACCTTTGACGCTCCCGTCATGTGCAGATCTACGTCGTCCACCCTCGTCTCGCCGGTTGCGCGACAAGCCACCAGTATGCTGTTGCGCCGATAAATCCAGAAATCAGAATCGCGGCACCCCACAATCCTTTTCGCCTGCCGGTGTAGTGCCGCCCCCAATGGAACAGGGCCAGCAACCAAGTGGGAAACACAGATATTGCCGTTGATGGCCATGAAGATATTAAAGCCAACCACAACACCGGAGTGTTCCCGGAGCGCATCGCGGAGTGTTCCATTCATTAGGAGGAGCATCCGACCCGATGCCCAAACAGGCCAGAACACTCGTAAACCGTCCGAAACGAATCATCGACAGCGCATCCCAGGGTTAACACTTGGTTTTGCGAATCCGGCAGATGTCACCGCGAATCCGGCTAGGGATCCTACGGAATCCGCCGAACAGCAGTTGCGTCGGCAGGAGCCGGATTGGTTATCTGCCGTGGGCCAGCGGTGAAGATGTCCTTCACCTAAGCGACCGCAGCGGGCGTGTGGAGTTCGATAGCTGGGGTGATCAGGACCGCAGCAAGCTTGGCACGTGAGATCCCAGTTCTGCGAGTTCCTTCACTGTGACTCCGCTCAACTGCATGCGGGGTTTCGCCCTTGGGGAGTGCACCATTTGTCGAGCATGTAGCCATGCAGATCACATTTGACACCACCTTGCACCCCGAGTGGTCCTCGTACCCCGGCCTCTACTGATAGCTGCATCGGCGTTCAAATAGCTCACCGTAGGGATCTGCGTGGTTTACTTCGATTCCGACTGTCGGCCCCACCTGTGCGTTCATATACACGCCTACGCCCCCGACTGTGATCTCTTCACCTACGCGTACACCAACTTCTAGCTTAAATGTTAGAAGATCTGCAACGGAACATCCTGTCCAATGATCCGCTTCAGTACAGAGCCCATACGGATCAGAATAGCTGACGGGATCCCCGTCCGCGAACCCATACGCATTGAGTCCACCCGCGATGCCCATTGGATCGGGCTGGGTGAAGGTGCCGGAGACGGGGTTGTAGTAGCGGTTGCGCATGTACTTCAACCCGCTGCCGTCGACCTTCTCGTCGGTGAGGCTGCCGAACCAGATCTGCTTGTCCACCGTCTCGGTAGCGGCGTGGTACGGGTCCAGGCTGGAGCCGGGCCAGATCGTCTTGCCGCAGAGATAGGCCGTCTGCACGCAGGGCACCCGCATCCCGGTCGCCGTCGTGGCACCCTCGAAGCTTCCGTTCCAGGCGGCGTAGGGCACGACCGGGTAGGGGCCGTTCCAGGCGTCCAGTCCGAAGCTCGCACTCACGGCGGGCGTGTAGCCCATCCGTGTGATCTCGAGCGGCTGGTCGATGCCCCCGCCGTGCGTGTATGCCACTCGGCCGTACTGCGCACCCTGCGCGTTGTCATCCTCCAGGTCGGAATCGGACACGTTGCCGCCCGGCGCGCGAACCTCATAGAGGATCTGGTCGCCGTTCCACACGAAGCGGGTGATCGTGCTCGCGCAACTGGTACTCGTGCACGCCTTGTCTCGCCGGGTCCGAGCCAGCACTCTGCGTCCCAGCGCATCGTACCGGTACCACTCGAACGCGCCCGACGTGCCGTTGTTCAGCGCATACGAAGCTGTGCAGGCGAACCGGTTGGGACCGCTGCCGGACACCTCCTTCACATCACACGACTGCCGGTCGGTCATCCGCAGCTTCTCGTCGCCTCCGTAGAAGCTGCGCGTGTGGTCAATCATGCTCATCATGTTCTGCTGCGCGTGCACCTCCTCCTGGTTGCCCGCCGCATCGTACCGGAACGACTGCATGGTTCCGGCGCCGGAGCCGTAATAGCTGGTCGCTGGGTGTGATCCCGTCATGCGGCCAGACGCCCCGTCGTATTCGTAGTCGGTCGGCGTGCTGTCGCCCACGTGCTGCTCTTGAAGACGGAGCCCCAGCGCGTTTACCACGTACCGGGTCGGCCCCAGATCGGCCGGGCTCATCGGGTGGTAGGCGGTGCTGGTGGTCGTCCGCAGGCTTCCCAGCAGCGAGTAGGTGTTGCTCGTAGTGTTGTTGCCGTCGATGTCGAGCGCCTTCCCACGCTCGTCGTAGGTCCAGGAGACGCGGTCGATGTCGTGCGGGACGCTCCCAACGGTCCCATTCCAGTTCCACGCGGCGTCATAGCGCTCCGCCAGCCGGCTGTCCGCGTCGTAGCGGAGCTTCTCGTATCGATTACCCGGATACGAGATGCTGTCGGTGCGCCCTTCCGCATCGTAGAAGAACCCGTATTGGGTTCCGAGGACGCCCGTGACCTGGGACAGGGCGCCGCTGCCCGGCTCGTACGCGTACTGCTCCAGGTCGTAGAGCTGCGAGGTGGTGCCGTTACGTGGCGCGATGGTTGACGGGTGCCGCAGCGTTACGGGGCGGCCGTCCAAGTCGTACGTGTGGGCGATCGCATAGACGTGCTGGTCGAACTCGCCCGCCGCGCCGGTCACGGTCCAAGTGCGGATGTGCAGCGTATCCGTTTTCAGCTGGCCGTTCGGATAGTAGGTGCGCCGTACCTGCGCGTCCCGGTTGTCGGCCGCGACCATCGCGCCGGTCAGCGGATCGTAGCGGAACTCGGCCGTGTCACCCGGAATAGTCACGGGGCTCGCCATTATCGCCGGATTCGGGAATGTAGCGGTGTAGAACGCCTGATTCGTGCTCGCCTCCGAGAGCACGAACGACGTCGCGGCATACGTCTTCGCAGGAACGATGCGCCGGGTGGGGCGGTCCAGCGCGTCGTACGCGATACGCACGGTGGCCCGCGGGTCGGTCTGCGCGGTGTCATTGCCGGCGAGGTCGAATGCAGACGTGAGCGTCGTGCCATCCTCGCGCACCTCCTGCCATGCGCGGCCGGCGGGGTCGCGCGTCCAGGAGTTCGTGAGCTTACGGGTCGGAGCCGTGCTGCTCCAGCGCGAGATGGTGGTGGTCAGGCCACCGGGGTCGCGCACGGTACGCACGTGGAGGTTGCCTTCGGTCGCATCCCCGGAGGTGATTGTGAGCGTGTCCTGATCGGCTGCGTCATACCAGGCGTGCGCGAGCAGCCGATGTGTGGCGTCGTTGCCCGGGGCGTCGACCAAGGTGTCTCGCCCGAAGCCGTCTTCAAAGGTCTCCGTGTAGAACCCGAGGGGTGAGGTTACGCGTTTCACGTTGCCCAGCACCGCGTCGTACGTCACGGTCGTGGCAGGCTCACTGCGGTTGATGGCGGCCTGGCTCCGAACGCTCGTGACGCGGCCTTCCCCGTCGTACGAGAAGTAGACACGGGTCGAGTCCCCTCGCCCGTCCTGCTGCCACGCCCGGTTACCCGCCGCATCGAATGCGCTGACGGTGCTGTCCCCCTCAGGATTGACCACGCGTGTGGGGAAGTCCAGCCAGTTAGAGTCGCCGTACTCGTAGCGGGTAGTTGCGTTGCGTCCGTCCCCGTACGGATTAAGCCGCGTGACGCTGCGCACGTTTCCGCGCTCATCGTGCTCCGATACCTGGGTGTAGCCGTTCGACCCCACGACCCTGGTCACCAACCCCGGAAACCGCGGATCGCCGCGCACCACCACCGCCGTCGCGTCCCCACGGGCGTTGACGATCTTGCGCGGCCCGCCCCAGCGGTCCAGCCAGAAGCGGTTGTAGATGGTGCTGTCCACGCGCGGCCCGCCCATCAGCGTGTACGTGTCGGTGGTCCACGCGGGCGCGCCCGGCGGCTGGTTCGCAGCGGGAGCCAGCCCACGCGTCTCCTGCGCCTGGAAGCCCAGCACGATGTCCGAGCCCTGCCCCTGCATCTCCAGGCGCGAGTTCGCCAGCTTCCCGCCCGCGTCGTACCCGTAGCGCGAGACGGTACCCCGCGCGTCCGTCTGCGTTGCCACACGGCGCGGGGCGGTGACGACGGTATCGAACGTCATCACCTCCGTCGTCGCGTCCGGGTCGGTGAACTGCGTCAGCCGGCCCGTGCCGTCCACGCTCATCGTGACGCTGCGCTGGGCCGTGCCTGCCGTCAGCGTCGCCACGCTCAGCTTGCCTGCGTTCGCGTACGTGAAGCCGTACTGATAGTTGCTGACGCCGTAGAGGTGGATCGTGTTCAGCCGCCGCGTGGTGGTGTCCACGTCGAAGACCGTGCGGTGGCCGAAGCGGTCCTCGCTCGCCCGCTGTGCTCCCCCGGCGTCGTACCACAGCTTCGCCTTCCCCGGCAGCCTCCCGTACGTAGATGCCGTAGGCCTGCGTGGGCGCGTACTGCCGGATCGTGTCGCCGCGCGAGACAACGTCGCCGTACCACACGTATGAGGCGGAGCTCGCCGGGTTGTAGACCTGCGTGCTGCCGTCGCCGCCCACCCACAGCAGGCGGTTGTTCGAGACGGGGATCACTTGCTCGAAGCCCGCCAGCCACCAGCCGGCCCCGAAGGGCGAGGCCGAGCGGTTGACCACCGCCATCTCGCCCGATGCCGTGTAGCTCGCTACCACCGTGCTGCCCGAGTACGCGGTGACCTGCAGCGTGTACGGGTAGAGGCCGGTGGGCTGCGTAATGTCCCAGTCCCAGCCGATGGTGATGCGCCGCGACACGTTCGCACCCCAGCCGGTCCAGCTCCCGGTGTGGGACTGTGACTGCCCGGCGACCGCCACCGTGGCATCCACCCGGTCGGCTGCGGCGGGCAGCGTCACGTAGGCGCCCACCAGCGGGTGCGGCTGCGCGTGCTGGCTGTTGTACAGAAGCACGGGAGTGCGTGCCTTGCTGCGGATGCGCACCGACGGCAGCGCGTGCGCCAGGCGCAGATCCCCGCACTCGTACGCACCGCCCGAGACGGCGATCGTCAGGCACATGCCGCGCATCTGCGTCGCCGATGCCTGCGCGGGCTCCAGCGACAGGCCCGGCTTCGTGCAGTCCCACACCTGCATGGGGCTGCCCGGCACGCCGCGGTCGCCGAAGCGCGCCGTGTACTCGCTGCTCGCGGTCAGCGCGTTCATCACCCCTGACCAGTCGCTGCCCACAGGTGCCGAGCTCCACTCCGTGCCTACCGGCTCGCGCGCCATGAGGTGCAGGTAGAGCTGCTTCGTCACGTCCGCGTTCGTGCGCCCGTTGATGAAGCGCGTCTGGTACTCCACGGAGTAGACGGCCTGCTGGACGATGTAGCGCATGCTCCGCCCGCTGTCGGCCGGGGCATGCCAGAACGCCACCTCGCCCGGTGTCGCCTCGCGCTCCAGCACCTGGCGGTACACGCCCTGAACGGCCTCCGCGCGGGTTGGGCTGCACTGGGCGGCAGCGGTGGTGACGTGGGCCAGGAGGAGGGCGACGACGGAAATGACGAGCTTCCACGGGAAGTGGGGCCGCGGGACGGAACGAGGCATGAACGAAGGACTTTCGACTGGAAAGGTTGAGGGACAGCAACTACGCACGGGAGAGATCGGACCCGGTGACGAAGCGGCGGAACTGAATGGGGTTCAGGCGGAGCTTGAGGTGGGAAACGTATGGAGTGGAGCAGGCGACCGCAACCGCCACCCGACGTCGCGTCGCAGACATATCATATCATACCAGATACATGATTTAACTATGCATTCCTAAGAGACGGGGGTAACCGTAGTTTGTGAGTGAGGCGAGCGTCTGGGCGGAATAGTCCTGAAGGATTTTACCGGTGGCGCTGGCGAGCGCATCAAGGCTGGCCGAGAGCTTGTCTCCGAGACGGCGGCGGAGATCGAGCCAGACGCGCTCAGCAGGGTTGAGTTCGGGCGAGTAGGGTGGTAGCCGCGCGAGGAGGATGTTATCCGGGATGAGGAGCGCCGTTGCTACGTGTGCGGGCGCTCCGTCGAGAACCAGAATGTTCAGGGTATCCGGAAAGGCGAGCGAGAACTCGTTGAGAAAAGCTTGAAAGCAGATGGTGTCGAGGGCGGGCAACTCCAGGAAGAAGGAATCACCCGAAGCCGGCTCGACCGCACCGTAGAACCAGAGGTACTCGTAGCGCGGAAGCATGAGCTGGATCGGCTTGACGCCTGGGGCCGTGATGCGGCGGCCCGTCCCCGACTCATGAAGCCCGATGCGTGTCTCGTCCTCGAAGAAGCAGCGCACCGGCAGGGGTGAGAAGGCAACTGCCAGATCGACGAGCCGCTTCAGCCACCCGAGGAAGGCGGCGGCGGCGATGGCGTTTTTTTTACATGCTGCGGTCTGGCCCTCTTCAGCTTGCTCCCCAGCCGGAAACGTACCAGGCCGTAGACCGTCGTATAGGGGATCTCGAGGCCGAACTCCTGTTCGAGCCATTGCCGGACCTGCTTGTAGCTACAGAAGCCCTCGCCCTGAAGCTGCTCCTCGAGGGCTTTCAGCACCGCCGGCGCGAGTACCTTCTGCCCTGGCTTGGCACCCGGCGCCCTGATGTCCAGCAGGGCATCCAACCCGCCGGTTTCGTAGGCTGAGAGCCACTCCCCGACCGTGTTGCGATGAACACCGAGGTGCTTGGCCGCGGCACCCCGGCTCCGGACCTGGCCCGAGCAGATGAGGACGAGCAGGTGAACCCGCCTCTTCCGCTTCGCATCCTTCGTCTTCGCCAGCCGCTCCTCGAGGGTCTCCAGCGGCTCATGGATCTCCGGCATGACTCGGCGCATGGGCTCCTCCCATTGAGGTTAACCCAAGTTACTCGTCAATGCACGAACAAAACAAGAATCTGGTATCAGAAGAAACAGCTTGCTCGGACGGCTGGACTCGTCCCGACGAAAACATGCTCCCGCCGGGATCCTTCATACCGGGGGGAGCATGGCGGGTGCGCCCCGCGTTCGCTCAGCGCGGAGCCGGCATCGGCTGGACGGGGACGGAGCGGCCGGTGATGGGATCGTACTTCTCCAGCACCTTGCCCACGTCGCGCGAGCCTTCCTGCACGGCGCGGGCGGCCTCGTCCACGTCGTCGTCGGTGCGCAGGACGTGGGGGGTAAGCAGCAGGAACAGCTCGGTGTTCGCGGTGGTGTTGCGGGTGGAGCGGAAGAGCCCGCCGAGCAACGGGATGTCCTTCAGCCCGGGGATGCCGGAGCGGGTGGTGGTGTGCTCCTGGCCCATCAGGCCGCCGATGACCGTCGTGTGCCGGTCCTGTACCAGCAGCACGGTCTCCGCCTCGCGCGTGCTGATGATGGGCGCACCGAACTGGCTCTCGGCAGTCGCCGTGCTCACCTCCTGGAGCAGCGTGAGGGTGACGAAGCCGTCCTGGTTGATGGTGGGGCGGATGGTGAGCTGCGTGCCCACGTCGCGGTACTGCACCACCTCGTCGCGCGCGCCCCCGTCGGTGGGCAGCGAGCGCGAGATCTGCACGAATGGGCGCTGGTCGCCCACCAGGATGCGCGCCTGCTGGTTGTTCTGGGCGATGATGATGGGGCGGGAAACGATGGTGGCCTGGCCGGACGAGGCGAGCGCGTGGATGATCACCGTCGCGTCCACGCCGCCCACGTTCATCAGGTTGACGAGGATGTTCCCCGGCGTGTTGTCGGTGATGTGCCCGCCGATGGTGGTGCCGGTGCGCGGCTCCCGCTGGTTCGGGACGTTCACGTCCAACCCGAGCGACAGGTTCTTGTCGCGTCGGACCTCCACGATCAAAACCTCGATCATCACCTGCAGCGGCCGCTCGTCGAGCAGCTGCACCGCCTGGGCGATGGTCTGGTAGTCCGATGTGCTGCTGCGGATGAGCAGCGAGTTGGTGAGCGCGTCGGGCACGATCTGGACGTTGCCGCGCACCTGGCCGGAGAGCACCGTCACGTTCGGCTGCGGCGCGGACGCGGCCGAGGCGATGGTGGGGTTCGCGGGGTCGGTCACCGGCGGCACGCGCTGGGACCGCAGCTCGCGAGAGAGGGACGAGGCCGCGTCGCCGAACACGCCGCTGCTGGGCTGGCGCTGCCCCAACCCGAACAGCTCGCGGAGCGTGCCGGCGACCGCGTCGGCCTGGGCGTGGCGCAGACGGAGGACGAAGAGCTGTGCATCTCCCGACTGCGCAGCAGCGCCGCCGCTGAACGTGGGCTGCGGCGTCATCGGCTGCGGAGCTGGCGGCGGGATCGCCTCGATGCGGGTGAGCGAGCCGTCCTGCACCATGCGGAGGCCGTTCGAGCGCACCACGTTGTCCAGGAATCCGCGTACCTCGGCCCGCGACCGCGGCGTACTGCTGCGGATGGTGACCGGGGTGGACGGCAGGCTGCCGTACGTCACGTTGACGCCCGCCAGCTCGGCCAGCGCGGTGACGACCACACGCAGGTCGGTGTCGCGGAAGTCGACGGTGTAGCCGGCGGCGGTGGTGCGCACGCCGGGCGACGGCTGCTGCTGCGCGCCCAGCCGCGGGGCGGCGCCGAGCGTGAAGGCGAGCAGGGCGACGGCGACGGGCGCGCGCGTGACGTGGAGCTTCCGCATCGGGTACCTTCGGGTATGTGCGTCGCGCGACGGGCGCGAGGGATGTATCACGGGTGCGCAGGGTCGAGACGGACGGTGGTGACGCCGCCGGCGCCGCGGAACCGGGCGACGCCGCGGGAGACGGCGAGCAGCTTCTGCCCCGCGAACTCCTCGCCGACGTGCATCAGCCGCGTGGCACCGTTGATCTCCACCGCGAGCAGGACGCCGCCCGCGCCGTCCGTCGCCATGCCGTGCAGGCGGATGGCGGCCATGAGAGCCGGCGGCGGCGGGGGAGGGGGAGGCATGGAGCCGGCCGGCGGGGCGGACGCGGCGCGCAGCACCTCTCCCGGCGTGCGATAGCGCCCGGAGGCGCGCGCGCGGTCGCTGCGGAACGGATCGCGCGCCACCGACGCAAGGACGAGGCGGTCCAGCTCCTCGGCGTCGGAGCGCGCCTCCACTTCGGCGTCGGCGGACGCGGAGGCAGGCGCAGGCGCAGCGGACGGGGTGCCCGAGAGCGGTGCTGCCGTGGCGCCAGCGGCCATCACGGCCCAGGCGCAGGACATGGCGAGGACGGCGAGCGAGGCCCAGTTGTGCCACGTCCAGCCGCGGAAGCTCCCGATCATCGCGGGGCCTCCGCCGAGTCGGCCTGCGCCGCATCTCCCGAGTCGTCCAGCACGAACCCGGTGACCGTGAAGCGGAACGTGACGGTGACCGGGCCGGCGGCGACCGGGACCACGCCGCCGGGGCCCACGGCGGCCGGATAGCCGGAGGCGGGCGCCTCCTGCGAGCGGAGGTCCAGGTCGGTCACGTGGAAGAGCGTGGGCCCGCTCTCCAGGTCCGCGAGCAGTGTCAGGAAACCCTCGTAGTCGCTCTCGCCTTCCACGCGCAGGGGGATCGCGAGCAGGCCGCGTCCGGCCGGTCGCGGCGGGAGCGCCTCGACGCGGGTGAGCGCGGCGGGGGCGATGGTGGCGGACTCGTCCACGCGGCGGGAGAGCGCGGCCTGCGTCTCGGCCAGGGGGCCGCCCTTCATCAGGCGTGGAACGGTAGCGAGCAGCCGGGCGCCAGCGTGGTCGAACGCCCCCCGGTAGCCGCGTGCCTCCGCCAGGAGCCGGCGCTCGCGGGCGAGCAGGCCCTGCTCGCGGTCCAGCGTGGCCCGCGCGTCGGCCATCCGGTCCAGGTATGGCACGACCGCGAGGCGGAAGAGCAGCATCACCGCCAGCGCGGCGGCGCCCCAGCCGATGGCACGCCGGTCCTGCTCGCGCATCTCCGCCCACCTCACGGCCGGCCTCCGAACGCTGCGGGGGATGCGGAGCGGGACGAGGACGGGTCGCGCGTGGCAGATGCGCGGCCGGCCGGGACCGCGTATGACGGAAGCAGCGCCGGGGCCCCGAAGCGGAGCGAGAAGCGCTCGCGCTCGCCCGCGGCGGTCTCCTCGCGCTGGACCGAGGAGGCGAACCGGACGCCGCGCAGGCCGTCCGCGCGCCCGAGTGCGATCACCACGCCCGAGGCGCTGCTCGCGGTGCCCTCCACCGCCACCTCGGCGCCGTCGGTGCGCAGCGACTGGAGGCTGGCCTGGCGCGGCAGCGCGTCGGAGAGCGTGGCGAAGAACGGCACCCAGCGCGGGCGCGCGGCCTCCAGGCTGTCCAGCGCGGCGAGCCGCTGCTGCACGGAGTCGATCTCGGCGCGGGTGCGGAGCACGGCGGTCACGGCGGGGCGGAGGGTTGCGCGCTGCCGCTCGATCCGCGCGACCTCGTCCTCGAGGCGCTGGAGCCGCATCCACGCGCCGAACGCGCACGCGGCGGCGGAGAGACCGAGCAGCACCGCCGTCCTCCGCAGCGCAGCTCGCCGCGCGGGGAGGCGATGCGCGTCCGGCCGCAGGTCGTGCGAGCGCGCGGAGGCCAGGGTCGCGCCGAACGCCGCCATCTCCTCCGCGGTTTCGAAGCCGGGAACGCGCCGCGCATCCTCCCATCCGGCGACCGCCGCGGCCCGCGCCTCTTCATCCGCCGTGGCGCCGGCGAGGAAGATGGAGGCCGCTCCCGCATTTGCCGATCGCGCCAGACTCGCCAGGTGGGCGGATCGCGCATCTCCCGTCCCGTAGTCCTCGTTGTTCCATGCGAGCGGGAGCGACCGGGCGAGGTGGACGCGACCATCCTCCAGCACCAGGCCGTCCGTGGAGTGGTCGTGGAAGAGGACGAGCAGGTGCCCGCCCTTCCGCAGCTCGGGCGCGAGGGCGAGCGCGGCGGCAGCCGCGGCGGCGTGGGACGGAGAGATGGAGGCGACCGTGAGCCCCGCTTCCGCCGCGGCCGCGACGATCGTCTCCACCAGCGCGGCGGAGGCGACGGAGACGAGGGCGCTGGGCTCGTCCGCGTCGGCCGTGTGGGACGGGAGAGGGGCGACGTATGCGGCGACGGGGCCGGGCGCGAGCGGGAACCAGCGGTCGGCGCCGCGCTCCACCATCAGCCGCAGCCCGGCCGGGCGCAGCGGCGGCAGGCGCAGCGCCTTGGCGAGCGCGAGGGGCCGCAGGAGCGTGACGTGGACCTCCGCGCGCGGGCCGGCGACGTCCGCGATCTCGTGGAAGGCAGCCGCGAGCGCATCTCCCCAGCCATCTGCTTCCGGCGCGGGCAGTGCCACCGACAGCCCGCGCCACGGCCGGCCGCGCGCGGCCTCGCACGCCAGCAGCCCGCCGGGGCCGATGGCGACACCCACGCGCGTTCCCGCCCACCGTTCGCGGCCCTGCGGCCGTTCCTCCATCCCGCTCTCTGTCATCACTCCTCGAAGATCCTCACGACCTGCACCTCCATGCCCGAGCGGGCGACCCGCGCGCGGACGGTCCGCGTGAACGGCAGGCCGCTCACCGCGCCCGTGGACACCACCTCCAGCAGGTTCGAGTCGAACGCCGCGCGCGACGAGAACTCCGCCATGGCAGCCTGGAGCGTCGTGCGCGAGCGGACGGAAAGCTGCGACTGGAGCTCGAAGACGTCGCGCACCGGCCGGCCACCCGCGCGCCGGCCCAGCAGCAGCGCGATGCTCTCGCCGTCCAGCCCCGGAAGGCTGCGCAGCACGGGCTCCGGCGCGGTGTTCACGTTCACGCGCACCGAGGCCGCGACCGTCAGGTACGGCGCGGCGCGGGCGAACAGGCGCTCCATTCCGCGCACCTGCCGCAGCTCGGCGACGGACTGGAACGGCGCGTTGCGGGGATGCACGGGCACGGGCTGATGCCGGTACCAGTCGTCCCACTCGGCCCCTTGCCCGCGGTGCAGCTCGTCCGCGTCGCGCCAGTCGAGCACCGACTGCGCGGCCACGTCTGCTTCGCGGAAGCCCGCGCCGAGCGCCAGGAAGAGGCGGCGGAGGTCGTCGTCCCCCGCGTCGTTCACCGAGAGGCGCGAGGCGACGTCCTCCACCGCCACGCCGTAACGGACGCCGGGCGCGAGCGGCACGCTGGCCAGGTCCGCACGAAGCCCTTCGTCCGCCAGCATCATGGTCGCCACGCCGTCGCCGGCACGGGCCGCGGGCTGGCGGCCAATCATCGCGTCCAGGCGCGAGATGGCGTGCTGCACGCCCGCGGCGGCGGCGGCGCGGGCGCGGACGTCGCCCGCGGCGTTGGCGGCCTGGCGGTACTCGGTGCGTGCCCGGAGCGCGCGGTCGAGAAGGAAGGCGGTGACCAGCACCACCATCAGCGCCACGAGCAGCAGGGCGAAGCCGTCTTCCCCCAGCGTGACGGCAGGGCTGGGAGATGCGCGGCGCTCCACGTCAGGAGCCCGAGAGCACGACGACCACCGGCTCCTGCAGGAGAGGCGGGACGCCAGCGCCACGGATGCGGAGCTCCACCGCGTCCGGGACGCCGGCGGCGGAGAGGAAGCTGGTGACCCACCGCACGTCCCCGCCCGCGCTGATGCGGTAGCGGACGTCCAGCCCTTCCGCGGCGGGCTCCAGCACCTCCACCCGCTGCGCCGCGCCGGGAGATGCGGAGCGGTCGCCGGCCTCCGGCGACGTGGGCGCTCCCTCATCTACCGAGGCGACCAGCCCGGCGCCGGGCTCCACCCGCAGGTCCACCGTGGCGGGCGCGCCGCGCGGCCACGCCGACGTCGTGGTGTGGAAGCGCAGCCTGTCCGAGCCCCGCTGCCCCTCTCCGCGGCTGCCCTCGAAGCTCATCCCCATGGTGAGCGGCTCCACGTACGCGCCCCGCAGCCAGCCCGCGATCTCGCGCCGCACGGCGGCGGCGTGGGCGGCCTGCTCCCGGCGGGCGGCGGCGCGAGCCTCCATTGCGCCCAGCTCGCCCAGCCCGCGGTGCAGGAGAAGCGCGACGATGCCAGCCAGCGTCAGCGACACGAGCACCTCCATCAGCGTGAACCCGCCGCGGCCCCGGACGACACCGGTTGACGAGGGAAACGCAGCGCAGTCCAAGCGGACGCCGGCACGCGAATCGGCAGACGGAATCCACCGTCTCGCCAACCACGCATCGCCTTGCGGGGCCATCGGTCGCATCGTCACGGGCCGATGCGGAGCGGGATGGTGCGCCGCGGGACGACGCGCGTGTCGGCGGCCACGCTTCCATCGCGCCACAGAACCTGAACGTGGACGTCGAACAGGTCCTCCTCGCCGGGGACCGGACGCGCGGCGATGCGCCACGAGTAACGGTCCAGCGGAGCGTCGAAATGCCCGTCCGCCGTGTCGGCCCAGAGCGCGAACTGCTCGGGCGGCGCCAGGTCCGTGCGCGCTATGAGCTCGTCGGCGAGCGAGGACGCTTCCTGGACCGAGGCGGCGCGGCGGCTGGCGCGGACGTCCGCCGCGGCCACGCCCAGCGCGGCGGCCACGAGCATCCCGGCGAGCGCGAGCGCCACCACGGCCTCGATGAGCGTGAAGCCCCGGCGGTCAGCGGCGCGCAACGTCCACCCTCCCCGTCCAGGCGTCCACGCGGATCTCGCCCGCCCGCCCATCTCCCGATTCCCACGCCAGCACCGCGGGCGCCGCACCGCCCAGCGGGTCGAAGCGCGCAACGAGCACCGCCCGGCCGTCGGCCGAACGGAACCGCGCGGCAGACCAGTCCGCGACCGCACCCTCCATCAGCAGCGAGTCGTCCGCCTCGGCCGTGCGGCGCGTCGTCTCACTGAAGCGGCCAGTCTCCAGATCGATCCTCAGCGCGACTTCCGACCCGCTCTGCGTCGCTTTGCCGCGCGCCTGGCCGAGCAGGCGCACGACGTCGTCCACTGCCCGGTCGGCGCCCGACTTCGGCCGCGGCAGCGCGGGCACGGCGACGGCGAGCGCGATACCCATCACCACGAGCACGACGGCCAGCTCGATGAGCGTGAAGCCAGGCGGGCGATGCGGGGCATCCGTTGACCACGCTGCCGACGCCCTGGCGAGAGGCCGTGCATCTCCCGAACGAGGTAAACCCGAGAGGATCGGCTGATGCGTGGCCCGCACGTCAGAAGCCATCTGCGTGGATGCCGTAGATGGCCTGCAGGAGCGAGAGCGCGACGCCGCCCACGAGCAGGCCGAAGAGCAGGATCAGCGCGGGCTCCAGCAGGGCGACGAACCGACCCAGCCGGCGCTCCAGCTCCGCCTCCATCTGCGTGGCGGCGCGGAGGAGCAGCGAGTCCAGCTCGCCCGTCTCCTCGCCCACCTGCACGAGGCGGGTGAAGACGTGGGGAAAGCCCCGCCCCCGCGCCATCGCGGCCGAGAGCGGCTCGCCGCGGCGCACGGCGGACTGGGCGGCGCGGAGGTCGGCGGCCACGGCCTCGTCCCGCGTGGAGCTCACGGCCACGTCGAGGGCCTGGAGCAGCGGGACGCCGCCCGCGGTGAGCGTGCCGAGCGTCCGCGCCACCTGGGCGGACGCGTACCGGGCCCGCAGCGCGCCCACGAGCGGCAGGCGCAGCAGCCACGCGTCCGACCTCTCCCGCCAGGCACCCGGCCGCCGCACCGTGCGCCACGCCGCCACGCACGCCACGATCGACGTGACGAGCACGGGCCAGAAGCGCGTGAACAGCCGTGACGCGCCGATCAGGATCGCCGTCGACGCGGGCAGGTCCGCGCCCGCATCCGCCAGCAGGTCCACGAACTTGGGCAGCACGTACGCGAGCAGCACCACGACGGCGACGGTGCCGACGCTCGCGAGCAGCAACGGGTAGGTAAGCGCGGAGACGACGCGGGAGCGCAGGGCGCCCTCGCGCTCCATCTGCTCGGCCAGGCGCGCCATCGCCTCGGCCAGGTGGCCGCCGCGCTCGGCCGCGCCCAGCAGCCCCGCCGCGACCTCGGGAAAGAGCGTGCCCTGCGCCGCCACTGCTTCCGCGATCCGGCCGCCGCCGCGCACCGCGCGCCGCACCTCGTCCAGTGCCTTCACCACGTCCGGCCGCCCGGCGCCGCGCGCGGCGACATCCAGGGCGCGCTCCAGCGGCAGGCCGGCGTCCAGCAGCGCGGCCAGCGTGGCGACCGCCTCCGTCACGTCGGCCCGGCGCGAGACCCAGCCGCCGCCACGCTCCCGGGCCTGGCCGCTCGCGGCGGGCTGCACCTTCAGCGAGTACAGGCCGCGCCGCGAGAGCGAGCGCTCCAGCGCGCCCTCGCTGGCAGCGTCCTCGGTCCCGCGCACCGTCTGCCCGGTGCGCGTGGCCGCCTCGTAGCTGAAGGTGGGCACCTTACTTCCAGCTCTGCACGTCGGCGTCCTCGCCCTCGCCGCCGGGCCGCCCGTCGCGGCCCAGGCTCACCACCTCGTATCCCCCATCGCTCTCCGTCCCCGGGCTGCGATACACGTACGGGTTGCCCCAGGGGTCGTTCGGCACGTCCTTGCGCAGGTACGGGCCGCGCCAGTCGCGCGGGCGCGGCTCGCCCGTGGGCGCGGTGCGCAGGGCGGCCAGCCCCTGCTCGGTGGTGGGATAGACGTCGTTGTCCAGCCGGTACGCGTCGAGCGCGGCGCCCAGCATCTCCACCTGCGACTTGGCCGTCGTCACCTTCGAGGCGCCGACGTGCCGGAACACGTTGGGCGCCACGAGCGCGGCCAGGGCGCCCAGGATGATGATGACCACCATGATCTCGATGAGCGTGAAGCCCGCCCGGCGGTTTCGCTGTTCCATGACGCGTGCTGGATGATGAGGGGAGATGCGGTCACGCCTGCGCGACCCGCAGCACTTCTTCGGGGGTGGTGACGCCGGCGGCCACCTGCCGCCAGCCGTCGTCGCGCAGCGGCCGCATGCCGCCTTCCACGGCGGCGCGGCGGATAGACCCCGCGCCCTGGCGGCGCAGCAGCTCGGAGCGCACCGCATCGTCCACGCGAAGCAGCTCGTAGATGCCCGTGCGGCCGCGGTAGCCGGAGCCGCGGCAGAGCGCGCAGCCCCGCCCGCGGCGGATGCGCGACGCGGGGAAGCCGGCCGCCGCCATCTCCGCCGCGGCCCAGGCGGGCGGCGCCACCTCTTCCGCGCACTCCGGGCAGACGGTGCGCACCAGGCGCTGGGCGAGCACCCCATCCACCGTGCTGGCCACCAGGTACGGCTCCACGCTCAGGTCCACGAGGCGGATCAGCGCGCCAGGGGCGTCGTTGGTGTGCAGGGTGGAGAGGACGAGGTGGCCGGTGAGCGCGGCCTGCACGCAGATCTCCGCCGTCTCGGCGTCGCGCATCTCGCCCACCAGGATCACGTCCGGGTCCTGGCGCAGGATGGACCGCAGCGCGACGGCGAACGTCACGCCCGCCTTGCGGTTCACGGGCACCTGGGCGACGCCGGCCAGCGCGTACTCGACCGGGTCCTCCACCGTGACCACCTTCTCGCGGCCCGTGCGGATCATCTCCAGCGCGGCGTACAGCGTGGTCGTCTTCCCGCTGCCCGTGGGCCCCGTGGCGAGGATGACCCCGTGCGGGCGCGCCAGCAGCTCGTCGAACTGCTTTCGCGTCGCCGCGTCCATCCCCAGGTGGGAGAGGTCGTGCTGGCGTCCGCCCTCGTTCTCCAGCAGGCGCAGCACCATGCTCTCGCCGTGCAGCGTGGGCAGCGTGCTGAGGCGCACGTCCACCGCGCGGCCCTCCACACGGAGGCGGACGCGGCCGTCCTGCGGACGTCTCCGCTCCGCCACGTCCATCTCACCCATCACCTTGAGCCGGCCGATCACGGCGGACGCCAGCGCCGGGGGCGGCGACGGCGCGGCGACCAGCACGCCGTCCACGCGGTAGCGGACCTCCAGCCCGCCGCGGCCCGTCTCCAGGTGCACGTCGCTGGCGCGCGCCTCCAGCGCCTCGCGCAGGATCAGGTTGACCAGGCGGATGACCGGTGCCTCCTGGATCCGCGCCGCCAAGTCTCCCTCCCCGGCATCGTCTCCCGCGCCGTCGCCCGGCTCGCCGAGCGAGGCGATCAGGTCCGCGGCCGTCTCGTCCGCGCCTTGCTCCAGCCGGGCGAGCGCGTTCGCCAGCTCCTCCGCCGGGATGCGCTCCACCGTGGGCTCGGCACCAAACGCCCAGCGCAGGTCGTCCATCACCTGCGGGTCCGGCTCCCCCGCCGCCAGCACGCGCACGCACCCCGCCTCGACGATGGGGATGACGCCCCACTCGACCATGTAGGCAGTGGGCAGGGGAGGGTGCGACGATGCGGACGACACGAAGGTTCGGGAGGCGAGGAGATGGGGACGCCAGTCCGGCGCGCTGCCAGACGGACGCTGCGAAGTGGACGGCGGTCGCACGGGGAGACCTTCCGCCTGCGGCTCGCACGGCGTGAGGAAAGACCGCCAAAGGTATCCAAAGCCGCCGCGGGTGGCAATCGCCGCCCACGCCCACGGCCGCGGTGCTACGCCATGGTACCGCAGCGTGTTAGCACCGCGTGAACGGCCTTGCCCACCCCACCCGCGCGAGGACGGCGCCTGCGCGCCGCGGGCTCCCGGAAAACGCGTGGCGCGGGTATTTTCCGACCGACGCCACCGCATTCCTGCCGGCGGGCTGCTCCCCCCGATCACTGGTCCCACGCGCATGAGAAGAATCCTGGCCGCCCTGCTCCCCCTCGTCCTCTCCGCCTGCGTGCCTCGATACCGCGTGGCGGAGTGGCGCGACGACTTCGAGCAGACGGAGACCCGGCAGATGCGCGCCAACGTCCTGGCGGGCGAAGGCACCGGTCACGACTGGCTGGCGCTGGATGCCGAGTCCTCCCGGACCCGCGGCGACACGGCGCGATACGCGCTGGTGGTCGACTACCGCACCAGCGGCCACCCGCTTCGCGTGCCGGCCGGGGAGACGCTCGTGTTGCTGGTGGACAGCCAGCGCGTGGCCCTCCGCGGCGCCGGAAGCTCCGGGCACCGCGCCCGGTCGGGCGTGCGCGGCGACCGCGAGCAGGCGCGGTACCCCGTGTTCCGCACCCTCCTGGAGCGCATCGCCGCCGCGCGGATCGTGCGGGTGCGGCTCGCGGGCCAGCGCTACTACGTCGAGCGTTCCTTCTCCACTCTCAACCTGCGCCACCTGCGCGAGTTCCTTGCGCCGCCGGCGCCCAAGCCGCCGCGCACCCCCACGCAGGCGACCACCCCGCAGGCGTGAAGGCGTGCCCCCCGGGGAGCCGGGTCAAGTAGGATTAGAGTCCACCGAAACCATTACGGTGAGGGGCCCTGCATCGACTCACGGTGCAGGGCCTTCGTCGTTTTTGCTTCGGATCGATACACCGCGTGCTACATCGTCTCTCTACAGTCCGGCTCTTGGTGCAACCTGCACACAGTGCCGACCCTCTTCAGTAACTCGCGCACAGTCGATCTTCGGGGCACCATACTGCGTCGCCCGAGGACGACATTCAAACGCGCCGGGAATGCCATCACTCGGCAAGGGTTTGCAGTGGTGACGCTTGCACGTGAAAAGCTACGGAAGATGCGGAACCCTGGCGCTGGCGTCTGCCTGCCTGCTGCTCGCCGCGTGCAGCGACGCCACGGCGCCCGCGGCGGACGACGGGCTCCCGGCAGGCCTGGAAGCCTGCGTGTACCCGCCGTGGAGGTCGCCAGCCAGACGGCATCTGCGGCGCAGGTGGAGCTGTACCTGAAACGGGGTGCCGTCGGCGCTGTCCATCTCCAGCTACCAGGGCGAGCTGACGTATGACCGGCGGTGCTGACGCTGGACCACACCGACCTGCCCGCGGGCATCATCGCTCCACCAACGAGGTCTCGGCCGGGCACGTGCGCTTCGCCGGGCCGTCGCTGGGTGTGGGCTGGGCGACGTGCCGGCCTCACCCTGCGGTTCACGCTACGCGGCGCCATCGGCCAGCAGTCGTTCGGCGTGAAGGTGGAGGAGCTGGCGGGGCGCGACTTCGCCGACCTCACCGCGCAGGTGGCCGGGCGTGTGCCGTTCTTCCACGCCACAGGTCGTTGACGCTCTCCGACCGGACGCGCTCCCGCGCACCGCCGTCCGCTCTCGCAGGCCACGTTCCCAACATACGGACCTACATGCGCGCAACGAAGCTCGTACTTCCGCTCGCCACACTCTGTCTCGCCCTCGCTGCGCCGTTCATCGCGGCGGCCCAGGAAGCCCGTCCGAGCGTGGACGTCACGGCCGTCACGGGATCCCTTATCGCTCGCGCATCTTCCGCTGGATGAACTCCACGTAGCTCGGCCCGCCGGGGTCCTCATGCCCCAGGCCCGCTCCCGATGCTTCCGTCTCGTTGGGCTCGGCGCGAGAAGCCTCGCCGGAGTGTGGAGTGGGTGCGTGCTCCGGATCGGATTCCGGCACGGGCTCGTCCGCAAGCCCTTCGCCATCGTCGGTGACGGTTCGCTGGTGCATGTAAGTCCCCCTGTGAAAGGTCCGGCGCTGCACGGTGGCGAGCCGTGCATCGGGCGTGCCCGGCCCGGCGCCGAGCGCCTACGGTTGGTCCTGGCACATCTTGTGGATAATCCCGCGCAGCCGCTCCGCACGCTCCTTGGACGCGTTGTCAGCGAGGTTCGCATCGGCGTGGTGGTCGCCCGCGAGCCGCACCAGCACCTGGTTGGGGTACCCGGGCTGGGCCTTCTGAGCCTCGAGCCGCGCTGGCTTGCTGAGCGTGTCGATCCAGGCGCGGAGGCTACCGTGGCTCTGGTCGAAGAAGCCGATGGACACGAACTCCGGCTCGCTGCCGGAGAAGAAGGTCTCCTGGGACCACTCGCCGGTGCCAGTCCGCCAGCTCAGGTAGCCGCCCGGAAGCACCTGGCGCGGCGCCTCGATGTGTCCCATGAAGTCGTAGCGCGCGGCCGCGTTCCCGGCCTGCTGGGGCGGTTCGAAGAAGCGCGGGTGGTAGAAGTCGGAGACGCGCACGCCGTTGACCGTGTATCCCAGCGTCGGTGCCTCGCACGGGTCGCACACCTCCAGAAGGAACTCGACGCGGCCCGGCTTGGACGAATCGGGCGAGTCGCCTGCGACCAGCCGGTTGCCGAACGGGTCCGCCAGCATCTCCAGCGCCTCGTGGCTGGCGGTGACGGTCCAGTCGGAGGTCACCTCCACCAGCGCGTACGGCTGGTTCTGGTCGTCCAGGTGCACCCCGAGGCCGCCGGGGCACACGTCTCCGACGATGATGGGCCAGTATCCGATCGGCACGTCCTCGAGCCGGGTGAAGGCGTCTACGGTCGCGGTGACGCCCCACACGGGGCCGAAGTCGCGGGTGGCCTGCTTCTGGAGCGCGGCTGCCACCCGCGTTAGGTCCGACGGCGAGATGGCGTTCGTACCCTCGGTCACCAACGCAATGTTGCGCAGCAGATTGGACATGGTGGGGGTCCTTTCCGGAGCCTTCGTCCGCCGGCGGCGGGGCGGGTTGAGGCGGTTGCAGGTTGGGAAGGCGCCGCCGCGGCAGGTGCGCCTGCGCGTCCGCCGGCGTGTGCCTCCTCCATTGAGGGGCGGCGGGTCCGGAATTCTCCACGTACTCCGCTCCGCCGACTTGGGTGGACGCGGAAAGACCCCGTCCCTGACTCATCATCAGGCGCGGGGTCTTTCCAATGCAGAATAGCGCCGGTTTCGGACTCTCGCCGGACGCCGGCGTTCTATTCCGTCTGCTTTGCCCTTCCGCACGTCCCGCTTCCCGCCGGCGTTCGCCCACAGCGCGCGCTGGACCATCAAGGGTGTCCAGCAGGCGCCGAGCAGGGCCGCGCGGTCGCGGAGCGCGGATGCGTACCGTGCGAAGTACGCGGGCGTGAACGCCACGTCGCGAGGCCGGGCACCTGCGCCGCCACCAGCTCGTCGAAAAAGGGGTAGACGTGCGGGCACATATGCGGCTGCCGATGCCGTCGCCGGGCCGAGGCGGCCAGCTTGGCGAGCGTGGGATCGGGAGCGCAGGGTCGGACACGATGGCGAGGTCGGTGGTGCTGGGGGTTCTGCCAGCAGCTCGCCCGGCCCGTCGTCCGAACTCTATCCGTCTCACCGAGGGCGGGAGAGGATTGGCGCGATGGGGACAAATGTTTACAGAACCCTTGTCGTACTCTTTTTCAGCCTTATTTTTACCACTCCCACCTCATCCCCGCCGGCCCAGTTTGCTCAGCCGGCGGCACACATCCGCAGGAGATCAACCCAATGCAGAAGTTGAAGCTCGAGCTGGACGCGCTCGCCGTGGAGTCGTTCATGACCGGTGACGCGACCGGCGGCGACGGCACGGTGCTCGGGCAGATCCAGGCCGAGAAGCCCACCACCAGCATGAACGACCAGATGACGTGCGGCCAGAACTCGTGTGCGGGGGTGAGCTGCTACACCTGCAGCATCTGCATGTCGTTCGATTACATGTGCATCAACCCGGACTAGTGGGGCACCACGCGTGATTTGATGTGTATTGCGGGGCTTTCGAAATAGAAGACCGGGAGCCGAGCGATGCGAAAGCTGTACGTGGTGAAGTTGACGGAGTCCGAGCGTGGCGATCTGCATCGGCTGACACGCCGTGGCAAGGCAGGTGCGCGACAGATCAAGCGGGCGCTGGTGCTTCTGCGGGCCGACGAAGGTGCCACGGACGAGCAGATCGCCGCCGGAGTTGGCGTGGGCAGCGCAACGGTGGAGCGCATCCGCAAGCGGTTCGTCACCGAAGGGCTGGAGGAAGCGGTGACGGAGAAGCCTCGCCCGCCACTTCCGCCGAAGCTGGATGGGAAGGGGGAGGCGCTGCTGCTGGCACTGGCTTGCAGCGACGTGCCGGAGGGACATGCGCGCTGGAGCATGCAGATGCTGGCAGATCGTCTGGTCGCGTTGGGAGCCGTCGACGCCATCTCGGACGAGACGGTGCGGCGGAGTCTCAAAAAAGCAAGACGAAGCCGTGGCAGCGCCAGCAGTGGCTGATCCCGGAGATCACGCCGGAGTTCATCTGGCGCATGGAGGACGTGCTCGACCTCTACGCCGAGGAGAGCGATCCAGAGCGCCCTCGAGTCTGCTTCGACGAGATGCCGCTGCAACTGGTCTCCGAAGTCCGCACCCCTCTGCCGGCGCGCCCCGGGCAGCCCGAAAGGTACGACTACGAATACCGACGCGAAGGCACCTGCAACCTCTTCGTCTTCTTCAGCCCCGACATCGCCTGGCGAGAGGTCAAGGTCACCGACCGGCGCACTGGGGTCGACTTCGCCGAATGCATGCGGGACCTGGTGGACGTGCACTTCCCCAAGGCCGAGACAATCCGGGTGGTGCTCGACAACCTGAATACGCACACACCGGCCTCACTCTACCAGGCGTTCTCGCCTGGGGAGGCGCGGCGAATTGTGAAGCGGCTGGAGTTCCACTACACCCCCAAACACGCGAGCTGGCTGAACATGGCTGAGATCGAGTTCTCCGTGCTGGGAGGCCAGTGTCTGGACCGTCGCCTGCCGACCCAACACAAGGTCCGCGTCGAGACGGCTGCGTGGTGCCGGGCACGCAACGAGAGCCGGGCCACCATTCGTTGGCAATTCACGACCGCCAACGCCAGAGAGAGGTTCTCGTCCCGATATCCATCGCCTCGGCCGTGGCGAGCCACTAGGCGCGTGTCGCCGCCCTGGACGGCAACCCCGCGCTGTAGGCAACGCCTCGGACCGAGCTACGAAAGCACCTCCGCGGCTTCGGGCGCGGAGGTGCTTTTGTTTTACGGTTGCCTCCGTTCGGTGGCGGGCGGCGGAAGCGATTGTGGTGCACGCCCCGTTAGACGGCAGATGCAGCATGACCTCTGCTTCGTTAATGGACGTCGACGGGCATCGATTCTCCTCTGTCGATCGTCCCCGCACGGGCCAGCCTAAGCTTGGTCGTTCCGCTAGCGCACTCCGCGCTTACCGCCGGCGTGCGCCCACAGCGCGCGCTCGACCATCACGGGCGTCCAGTGGTTTCCGAGCAGGTCTGCGCGGGCGCGCAGCGCGGCGGCGTAGCGCGCGTAGTACGCGGGGGTGAACGCGACGTCGCCGAGGCCGGGCACCTGCGCCGCCACCAGCTCGTCGAAGAACGGGTAGGCGTGGGGGGCGTATGCGGCCGCGACCGCGGACGCCGTCGCCGGGCCCACGCCGGCCAGCTTCGCGAGCGTGGCGATGGGGCGCGCCGGGTCGGGGACGGCGGCGAGGGCTGCCGTGCTCGCGTCCACCACGGCCCCGGGCGGGTTGCCGCGGACGAGCGCCAGGTTTCGCGCCCGCCACACTCCGCGCGCCATCTTCCACTCCGTCAGCCGGACCAGCTCCGCGTGCGTGACGTGCGCCGGCTCGCGGGCCGCGATCGCGCCCGGCAGCTCGCCGCGATACCACGCATCCAGCTCCGGCAGCGGCTTCACGCCCTGCGCATCGACCACAGCGGCATACGCATCCAGCGCCGTCCGCCACGCTTTCGGCGCGTCGCTCGTCCAAAGGTCATCCATCGTCATCAGGGGGTCGGAGGAAGTGTCGCCGGCTCGTCGGCTGCCGGGGCGCACCGGTCGTGCCCGCACGCTGGCGGTGGCGTGTGGGGGAACGGCTACGCCGCCGGAAAGACGGGCTCGGGATCGAGCCACCTGTAGCCGCAAGGAGTTGCACATATTGGCGCAGAAATGGCTTCCGACATATCTCTACAACCGCGCCTAATGGGCCCTCGGTCGCTGGACCGAGTGGCGACTCTATCGGATAGAGCCGGGCTTCGGGCACGAGCGCCCGGCTGGCGAGGTTAAACAAACCGAAAACGGTACACGGCAAAGACCTACGCACTGGACGGGGAGTGGCACCCAGCCTGCATACCTTTAGACGACAGAAAACACAGAAACAGGTGGATGGTCATCCGGCTTGCGCTCTCTCCGCGCGGCTCCCGGCTCCTCTGCCGTCTCTCTCGAACGCATACCTGGGCACCCGATGCACAGCCCCGACCCCACCGTCACGGCGAACATCTACAGCGCACGCCACCTGGACGAGATCGTCCGCGGCGTGGTCGTGCCGCTCCGGCATGGCCTGGCCGAGCGGGGCATGGCGGACCGGTGGTCGCTCTGGACCATGCGCTACCTGCGCCGCGGTCCGCATCTCAAGCTGAGGCTGCACGGGCCCGAGCAGGAGGCGGGCGCCGTCCGCGAGCTCTTGGAGGAAGCGGCGGAGGCCCACTTCGCCTCGCTGTCGCCGGAGGGCGACGGCCCCATGAAGCACTCCAAGGCACCCGCCGGCGCGGTGGACCTGGAGGACGAGGGCGAAGGCGAGCGCCCGGACCGCACGCTGCTGTGGACGACGTACCGCCGCAGCGCCGTCTCGTTCGGCCCAGACACCCAGCTGTTGGCGGACGACCGCTACGTCTCCCTCTTCACCGCCTGCCTGGCTGCCGCGGGCGAGATCGCCGTCACCGCCATCGAGCCGGAGATCTCCGAGGCGGGGCGGCTCAAGGCCCTGCGCGGCGGCCTGGCTGCCGGCGTCTCCGGCCTGCCTCTGACAGAAACCGAGCGCGACCTCTACCTCGAGTACCACCGCGACTGGCTGCTCCGCTGGATGATGCCCCACGCCGAGCGCGACGCCGAGATGCTGGCGAAGTTCGACCTGCGGGCGGACGCGAGCGGCGCCGCGGCGGCGGAGATCCGGCGCATCGCGAGCGAGGGCCCGGCGGTCGGCGCCTTCGCCCGATGGCGCGACGCGCTGGCGGAGCTGGCGGCGTACGTCGCCCGGTTCCGCGGCGACCCCGCGCACCACGTGGACCCCTTCACGGCCGACCCCGTCTTCCCCGCCCTGTTCAAGGTCTTCCACTCGCTCGCCAACCAGCTCGGCGTGGACATGCTGAACGAGTCCATGCTGCACCACATCGTGCTGCGCGCGCTGGCCGGCGCCGCGGTGGCGGGAGCGTAGCGCTTGCCGCGTACCGCACGCAACCGCGCGCCCGTGATCGGGCGCTTCGGCGGGCTGCCCGCGGAGACGGTGGAGGCGTTCTCCACCGCCCTCTGCGGCGCCGCGGACGCGCTGGCTGCGCTCGAGTCGGAGCTGGCCGGGTGCCGCGAGGCGCTGGCCGACCGGCTGCACGACGCGGTGCCGGGCGCCGCGCTGGAGCTGCGCCGGCTGCTGCTGGCGGTGCGCCGCGACTGCCATAACGGGCGCGGCATCGCCCGGCACCGGCGCTCGCCGCAGTGGCCGCTGGTGGCGGACGCGGCGGGTTCGCTCGCCGGGCAGGTGGGCGAGCTGGAAGACCGCGTGGCGGATGCCTGGGCCGCGTTCCGCAGCGACTACGAAGCGGAGCGCGACCGCCAGAGGGGCGCCCTGCGCGAGCCGCTGCGGGACCGCGCGTTCATGCGCGGCCTCGCCCTGGCGAGCCCCGACCTGTACGACGCCTGCCGGCAGCTCGCCGCCTCGCCCACCGTCGCGCGGAAGGATGCGAAGAGCGAGGCGGCCCTGCTCCGCTACGTGGTGCGCGCGGCGCTCAAGACCTCGCCGTTCTCCACCTTCACGCCCGTGTCGGTGGGCGCGGCGGATGGAGATGCGGGCGCGGCCGGCCTCCGCATCGCCGGCGGGGAGACGGAGCCGCGGTCGCTGGTGCGGCTCAAGCGCTTCCGCCTGGGCCAGCTCAGCGACGCGCTCTGTAGGTACGCTCCCTTCCGCGACGGCCTGCGCGTGGTGTTGAACGACTCGGCCGAGGACACGGAGCCGGGGCGCGCACTGCTGCTGCGGCCGGGCTGCTGGGAGGGAGCGGCCGACCGCGGCACGCTGCGCTACCGCGCCGATGCGCTGGTCCGCGTGGGCATCGCCGCCCCGCTCGTCCGGCGCGCCATGGAGCTCCTGGCCGAGGGCCGCCACACGTTCGGCGAGCTGGTGGCGCGAATCGAGGGCGAAGGCGCACCGGAAGATGCCGCATCCGCCCCGAGCCAGCTGGAACGGCTGGCGGAGCTGGGGATGCTGCGGCTGGTGCTGCCGTGGCCGTCGCAGGCCGGGCACCTGGAGGCGCGGATGTGCGACGCCCTCCGCGCGCTTCCGTACGACGCCGCGCTGGAGCCGTTCATCTCCCGGCTGGAGCGGCTGGTGGCGCTGGAGGAGGGCTACGCGCAGGCATCCGACCCCGCCGCGTCGCTCCGCGAGATGCGGCGCCTGGTGGACGAGCTGTGGGGTGCGGCCGCGGCGCTGGGCGGCCGGTCCTTCGCCGGCACCGCCTACCGCGGCACCGCGCGCTACGACCTGTACGAGGACGTCCTGCTCGTGCCCGGCGGGGCGGAGACCGCGCCGGCCTTCCACCTCTCCGGCGACGCCGCCCGCCGCGCGCTGCGAAGCGCCGAGCCGCTGGCGGACCTCGCCGCGCTCTGCGACGACCGGCAGGACTTCCGCGCCGCCCTCGCCGCCTTCGCGGCGGAGACGTGGCCGGGACGCGGCGAGGTGGGCGTGCTGGAGCTGTTCTCGGCCGCGCAGCCGCTGTGGCAGGCGTACCTGGCGTTCCGCGCCGCGGGTTTCCAGGAACGCGACCCCGGACGGACGTGGAACCCGCGCGGCCTGCCGGAGGTGGAGACGCTCCGGGCCTGCCGCGCCATGGTGATGGACCGCCTGGCGGGGTGCGTGGAGACGCTGCCGGACGGCGACGCGTGCGTGGACGAGGACCGGCTGCGGTCGCTGATCGGCGCGGTGCCGTCCGGCCTCACGGACGGCGGCGGCGGCGGGGCGTGCCTCTTTCTCCAGCCCGCCAGCCGCGACGGCTCGCTCTGGCGGCTGAACGCGGTGCGCGAGGGCACCGGCCGCTGCGGGAGCCGCTACACCCCCGCCATGCCCGCCGCGCTCCGCCGGGAGTACGCCGCGCACCTCCGCGCCCGCGGCACCGTCACCGTGGACGGCGAGCGGGCGGAGCTGCTGGACCTGTTCGCGGTGCAGGGCGACACGCTGAACGTGCACGCGCCCCAGACCCCCGCCGTGCTCGCCTTCCCCGGCGAGCGGACGGGGGTAGCGCCGCACCGCCGCGTGCCGCTGGGCGACCTGCGCGTGTGCTTCGACGGTCCCGCCGGGCGCATCGCGCTGCGCGGTGTGGACGGGCGGAGGTTCGTGCCGGTCCACCTGGGTCTTGCGTACGAGGCGTACATGCCGCCGGTGGTGCGCTTCCTCATGGCGCTGGGGCCCAGCGAGCGCGGCTCCATCCTTCCGCCCGCTCCCGAGCGCGCGGAAGGGGAGGTGCGGATTCGCGCGCGCACGACGCTGGGCAACCTGGTCGTCCACCGCCGCGCGTGGTCCGTCCCCGCCGCCCCGCTCGCCGCCGCGCTGGCCGCGACCGACGACGCACGCGCTTTCGCCGACGCCAACCGGCTCCGTGCCGGGTGGGGCATCCCGGAGCGCGCCTTCGTCCGCGAGGCCATGACGCACCCCCTGGCCGGCACCGTCCGCAAGCCCCGCTACGTGGACTTCACGTCGCCGCTCTTCCTTTCCGTGCTGCGCGAGCTGGCGGCCACGGGCGAGGAGCGCATCACCGTCGAAGAGATGCTTCCCGACCCCGCGATGCTCCCGCGCGACGCCGCGGGGCGGAGCCGGGCCGTGGAAGTCTTGGTCGACTCGCTGGCCCTGCGCCGGCGCACGCAACGCGCGGAGGCCGCTCCGCTCCGCCGTACCCGCGCCCGCACTGGGCGCACCCCCGCCGGCACCGCCGCCGGGTGATCCATCCCGGGCCGTCCGGCCCGGGCCACAACCCCTCCAGGAGGCACACCATGGCTCAGGACACCAACCAGCAGGACGCCGAGATCCAGCCCCTCTCGGACGAGTCGCTCGAGGAAGTCGCCGGCGGCGTCTGCTCGTGGAGCGGCTGCTCGAACAGCGCCTCGCTGTAAGCTCGCACAACGTCTCCAGGCCGGCACCGGCCCGGAACACCCCCTCACCACATGGAGGCACACCATGGCTCAGGACACCAACCAGCAGGACGCCGACATCCAGCCCCTCTCGGATGAGTCGCTCGAGGAAGTCGCCGGCGGCCTCTGCTCGTGGAGCGGCTGCTCGAACAGCGCCTGATCTTCGACCCCGCCGGGCCGCCCCGGCCCGGACCCCTGAACACCCACTCAAGGAGGCACATCATGGCTCAGGATCCCAACCAGCAGGACGACATCCAGCCCCTCTCGGATGAGTCGCTCGAGGAAGTCGCCGGCGGCGTCTGCTCGTGGAGCGGCTGCTCGAACGGCGCCAGCGCGCCCGCACCTACGGTCGACTAAGAGGACGGCAAGGCTCAGCATCTCGACCAGCACGCCGCCGGCATCCAGTCCCTCCCTGACGAGTCGCTGGAGGAAGTGGCCGGCGGAGTGTGCTGGTGGAGCTGCTGCCCGAACAGCGACTGATCTCGTTCCACCGTCCGGGCCCCGACGGCGCGGACCACACTCCAACTGAAGAGGCACACCATGGCACAGGATCCCAACCAGCAGGACGACATCCAGCCGCTCTCGGACGAGTCGCTGGAGGAAGTGGCGGGGGGCATCTGCTCGGTCAGCAGCTGCTCGAACACCACCACCAGCACGAAGCCTTCGGGCAGCTAGGAGGCACACCATGGCCCAAGATCCCAACCAGCAGGATGACATCCAGCCGCTCTCGGACGAATCGCTCGAGGAAGTGGCCGGCGGCATCTGCTCGTGGAGCGGGTGCTCGAACTCCTCGATCGTGCAGAAGTAGTATCGACCGTGCGAGGGGGGGCGGCCTGCCCCCCTCGCCCGGCACCCCGGCTTTCCTCCAACCACGCGGAACCGTGACGCAGACAGCCTCGCCCGAAGCCGCCGCCATGCCCTGGTTCGACCTCGTCTCGCTGTCGGGCGACGAGGGGCGGCGCTGGCGCGAGCAGTACGGGCGCTTCGACAGCGTGGCGAAGGGGATCATGGGCTCGGTGCCGCTCCTGCGCCGGGGCGAGATCGACACCGGCGCCCGCATGCTGAAGGACGCGCGCGAGCAGCTCTCGGCCATGGACGTCGGCGACGAATCGATCCTCTCGGTGATGGAGCGCTGGTACCTGGGCGCGCTGGGGATGTACCACTACCGCCTCGCCGAGTTCGACGAGGCCGACCGCGTGATGGCGCGTGCCCACGAGCACATGGTGGACGCGGTCACCCGGCGCGGCTTCCTGGTTGTGCTGGCCGACGAGGCGGTGGAGCTGCGGCTGCACCGCGCGCGCATCTCGCGCAACCGCCAGCGCTGGGCGGAGATGTGGGACCACATCTCCGCCGCGCGGGCCATGCGGGCGG
Organism: Longimicrobiaceae bacterium; assembly: GCA_035696245.1. Taxonomy (NCBI): domain Bacteria; kingdom Pseudomonadati; phylum Gemmatimonadota; class Longimicrobiia; order Longimicrobiales; family Longimicrobiaceae; species Longimicrobiaceae bacterium. Next base: position 29,604 of record DASRQW010000273.1, read on the forward strand.
GCGGCGAGCCGTTCTACGTGCTGCGCGACGGCAGGAGCGTGTGGCTCTCGGACGTGCGCGAGTTCCTGGAAGCGCTTCCCGCGGCGCCGGAGCAGCGGCCGGTGAAGCCGAACCTCCAGGATCCCACGCAGTGCCGCCAGGACATAGACCGCTGGATTCGCGACGTGCTGCGCATCCCTGACTCGGTCATCCACGCGCCCTGATCCCGCACGCGCGCTCGCCCGGACGCCGGGCTCGCTTCCAAGCGGCGACTGGACCACCTTCCATCGAAAGCACGCCATGAATCCCCAGGACCAGCAGGCCGAGCAGGCGATGGACGACGTGGAGGTCGAGCCGCTCCACGACGACGCGCTGGAGCAGGTCGCGGGCGGCAACATGTGCTCGCTCACCATGTGCTCGAACGTGTCGGTGTAGGCTGCGAACCCGCGCGTCCCTGCCGGACATCCGCCGCGGACGTGGAAACAGCTCACGAAGAGCCGGAAGATCATGTCGAAGCAAGCGCAGATGGAGCAGCAGCCGGACGAAGTGCTGGTGGACGCGATCACCGACGAGTCGCTGGAGGAGGTCGCGGGCGGCATCTGCTCGATGGTCAACTGCTCGAACGTCCCGGACTGACCGCCGCGATCGGCCCGAGTCCTCGCGGGGCGGGCGATGCGGCCGGCCGTCGATCCCCGCTCAGAATCCACGGCCGCGCAGGCGACGCCGCCCGGACGCGGACAGGTTCAACCTTGCAGCGAAGGAGGTCGTGATGCCGCCGGAAGAACAGCGCAGCGACGCGTTGGAGGATGCGGAGATCGAGCCGCTCCACGAAGAAGCGCTCGAAGAGGTGGCGAAGGGGCCCTGTTCCCTGACCTACTGCTCCAACCAGGGCTGACCGGTCCGGTGGACGTCACCCGCCCTTCGATGATCGGACGCGTGCGGTCCATAGCGATTCGGTCCACACCGCGCCGGTTTATACCACCGGCGCGAACCGTTTCCACTCGCAACGAGGCAGGCTCCAGTGCCCCAGAACGACGAACAGCGCTCGGACGCGGTGAACGAGGCGGAGGTCGAGCCGCTCCAGGACGACGCGCTCGAAGAGGTGGCAGGCGGAATGTGCTCCTGGGCCTACTGCTCGGCGCAGGTGTAGCCGGCCCGATGGGCACGACGCCGCGCCGTCGGATGGTGGCGCGCCGCGCTCCGTGCATCTTCTCGCCGTCACCGAAATGCTGTGGCTCGCGGGCAGACGCACGCGGGCAGACAATCTCACGGGAGGCAAGACGATCATGTCCCAGGATCCACAGGTGGAGCAGGGCGTCGCGGACGCCGAGATCGAGCCGCTTCACGACGCGGCGCTGGAAGAGGTCGCCGGTGGCAACGGCTGCTCGATGGCCTACTGCTCGTACGTCGAGCCGGCGTAGGCCGCGGCCACCGAGCACATCTCGACAGGCCGCACGCCGGCGGCTCCACCGCACGACGAGCCCGGCGCACGGCCGGGAAAACCCACACCGAGGTGACCGCCATGTCGCAGGACATGCAGGCCCAGCAGGCGATCGAAGCGGCGGACGTCGAGCCACTCGCTGACGAGTCGCTGGAGGAGGTCGCGGGCGGCATCTGCTCCCTCACCGCCTGCTCCAACAGCAAGGAGCTGTGACGCTCCCGGCACTCCCGGCGTCCGACACCGGGAGTGCCGCCTCGTGAAGCTCCGGCATGCCACCGGCTGGGGAAGCGCGCGCGCCCGGAAGCGTGCGATCCCGGCTCACGGCAGCTCGTCCGCGCCGCCCACCACGCACCCTCGCACCATGAAGCATCTCGCTCTCAACGTCTACCTTCGCGGTCGCGCGGCGCAGGATCGGCTGCTGGCCGAGTGCGTCGGCCCGGCGGTGGAGGAGATGCGGGGCAGCGGCCTCGTCCGCCGCTTCTGGTTCCAGCCGTTCGACGCGCGCGGCCCGCACGTCGGCGTCGTCCTCGGCGTCGCGGACGACGCGGCGGATGAGGTACGGGCGGAGTTTTCGGCGCGCCTGGAAGCCTTCCTCGCCACGCATCCCTCCACCGAGCCGCTGAGCGACGAGGAGGTGGCGCGGCGTCACGCCGAGTGCCGCGGCAAGCGGCTCTGCTCGATCGACGCGGAACCGGGCATCGCCGCGCCCGGCACCTTCGCGTTCGCGGAAGAGGCCGCCCCGCGCTACCCCTTCGGCCCGATGCCGCAGCCCGGGGCGGACGACCGGGCGGGGGAGATGATGTGCGGCCTGGCGCTGTGGAGCATCGGCCATCTGCGCGCCGGCACGGGCTCGCGCGCGGCCGTGCGATGGGCGGCATCCGTGGACCTGGCTCTTCGCGAGAGCGGCGAGGCGGCGGACGACTACTGGCGCCGCCACGCGTCCACTCTGCTCGTGGGGCTGGACGAACGGTACGATGCCGACCCGGAGGCGATCGTCTCGCGCTTGCGCGAGCTGGTCGGCGACCGCAACCGCGACGCGTTTGCGCGGGCGTGGGCGGAGGTCGAAGCCGACGGGCCGCCGTGGTCTTCCGCGACCGAGCTCGTGGAGCACGCGCTCCGCGAGGGCGCCCAGTCGCCGCACGGACGATGGGGAGTGCTGCGGGAGGTGAACCACTGCGTGCTGCTCCAGCTCGGGCAGATGGTGCGGCTGCACGTGCCGCTGGTGCTGTACGCGTGGCTGCGCGGCTCGCCCGTCGCCGCGGTGGCTTCGTGAGCGTAGCGGCGCCGCCGGACGCGGGCCTCGGCTGGCGAGCGTATCACCTCGTCTGCCACGGCGACCGCGACCGGCTCCTCGCGGAGATGGTGCGCCCGCTCGCCGCGTCGCTGCTGCGCGATGGGGCGATCTCGCGCTTCTTCTTCATCCGCTACGCCGTGGGCGGGCCGCACGTCCGCTTCCGCGTGCTGCCCTGCCCCGGCCGCGAGCGGGAGGCGAACGAGCGCATCCACGCGGCGGCGTCGGAGTTCTTCGCGCGCCACCCATCCCCCGCCCCGCTGGCGCCGGAGACGATCCGCGAGCGCAACCGCGGCGTCGCCGCCTCCGATCCCGGCGAGGCGGAGATGGCGGACCTCGTGCTGCCCGGCGACAGCGTCGTCGAGAGCCCGGTGAAGCTCGAGACGGAGCGGTACGGCGGCCCGGAGCGCCTGGCGGATTCCGTCGCGCTCTTCACCCTCTCCAGCATCGACGCGCTGGCGTGGCTAAACGAAGGCGAGCCCACCGCCGCGCGCCGTCTGACGGAAGCTTCGCGTTCCCTCCTCCGCCACGCGTGGAGCTTCGCGGCGGACCCGGCCGAGATGGTGCGGCTGATCGGCTGGGCGGCGGGTGGCGCGGCGGGCCCGCTGGAGCGCTTCGTGAGCGAGGGCGACGCGGCGTTCGACCGGCGTCCGGAGCCACTCATCGCCCGTGTGCGTGGTGAGATGGAGGCGCTCTCCGGCATCGCCGCATCGACGGAGATCCCGATGCGCTGGGCGGAGGGGCCGCGGGTTCTCGGCGCCACGCTTCGCGACGCGCCGGCAGACGTGCGGCTGCGCATCGCGTCCAGCCACGCGCACATGAGCGCGAACCGCCTGGGCATCACCGTCGCGGAGGAGGTCTACGTCTCCCGCATGCTCTGGCGCGCCGCCCGTGCCCTGGCTGACGCGGAGCCGGCGTTCTGGCGCGACGCTGCGGAACGCCTCGCATCTCCCGAACCGCCGGACGCGTCGCTGGACGACCTCGTCCGCATCTCCCTGCAACGGTTCACGGGGGATGTGATCGCATCCACCCGTTAATCGAAATTCCGCGGTTGCAATGACATCGGAACGGCCCCGCACCAGCCACCTCGCTGATGCGGGGCCGTCTGCTTCACGCCCTCCGGCGGGGTGACGGAAAGGATAGAGAGTACGCGGAAACGGATGGGCCGCGACGACTTGCGTAACGCCGTGGGATGGCGTTTCGCGGGGTGGACTAAACCGGCGGCAAGTGCGAGATTTCCGGGCTGAGCGCCGCCCTTTCCGGCGGCCGAAAAGGTTCGTCCGTGGCCGTGCGGCGGGTGTGGACGCCACACGGCCGGCCGCGCAGGCGGCGCGAACCCGCTCTCCTGCAATCTTCCAGTCCAGTCGATGAAGCAGAACCTCGAGGACATCTATCCCCTCTCGCCGCTTCAGCAGGGGATCCTCTTCCACGCCCTGTACTCGCCCGAGACGGGGCTGTACACCGAGCAGGCGGTGGTGACCCTCCGCGGCGCGTTCAGCGCGGAGACGTACGTGCGCGCGTGGCAGATGGTGGTGGACCGCCACCCCGTGCTGCGCAGCGGGTTCGTGTGGGAGAACGTGGCCAAGCCGCTGCAGGTGGTGTTCCGCAAGGCGCCGGTTGCCGTGGAGATGCTGGACTGGAGCGGGCTGGACGGGGCCGAGCGCGAGGCGAGGATCGACGGGTACGTGACGGCCGACCGCCGCCGCGGGTTCGAGATGGCGAAGCCGCCGCTCATCCGCATGGCGATCGCGCGCCTCTCGGACCGGGAGCACTTGCTGGTGCTCACCTTCCACCACGCGATCCTGGACGGGTGGTCCATCTCGTCGGTCTTCGGCGAGGCGGACGTGGCATACCAGGCGTTGCGGCGCGGGGAGACCCCCCAGCTTCCGCGGCACCGGCCGTTCAAGGACTACATCGGCTGGCTGGGGCAGCAGGACATGGCCCAGGCCGAGGCGTTCTGGCGCCGCAGCCTGGGCGACTTCACGGCGCCCACGCCGCTGCCGCTGGACACGGCCCCGGCCGAGGACCACGGCGCGGCGGAGTGCGCGGGCTTCACGCGCACCGTCGCGCCGGAGAAGGCGGAGGAGCTGCGGGCGTTCGCGCGGCGGCACAAGATCACGATGAACACGCTGCTCCAGGGCGCGTGGTCGCTCCTCCTCGCGCGGTACGCCGGGGTGGACGACGTGGTCTTCGGCACCACGGTGAGCGGCCGGCCGGCGGATCTGCCAGGCGTGGAGGGCATCGTGGGCCTGCTGATCAACACGCTGCCCGTGCGCGTGAGTGTTCCGGCGGACGCGCGCGCGGCGGAGTGGCTGGCGGAGATCCAGGCGCACGCGGCGGAGATGCGCAACTACGAGTACTCGCCGCTGGTGGACGTGCAGGGCTGGAGCGGGGTTCCGCGCGACCGCTCGCTGTTCGACACGCTGCTGGTGTTCGAGAACTTCCCGCTCGCCACCGGCGACGACGGCGCGGACGACGAGCAGCTCCGCTACGGGGCCCGCCACAACGTGGAGCGCAGCAACTTCCCGCTGGGCCTGGCCATCGTGAACTACGAGGGCCTCGACATCCGCGTCACCTACCACCAGCACCGCTTCTCGCGAGAGACCATCGACCGGCTGATGGAGGCGCTGGAGGCGCTGCTCGACGAGATCGCGGCGGACCCGGACCGCACGCTCGGCTCCATCCCCATGGTCGCCGGCCCCGCCCGCGAGCGCATGCTGCGCGAGTGGAACGCGACCGCGCGCCCGTACCCCGCGGAGACACCCGCGCACGAGCTGTTCGAGGCCCGCGCCGCGGCGGCGCCGGACGCCATCGCGCTGTCGTTCGGCGGCAGCGAGGTCACGTACGGCGAGCTGAACGCGCGCGCCAACCGACTGGCGCACCGGCTTCGGGAGATGGGCGTGGGGCCGGACGTGCCAGTCGCCATCTCGGTCGATCGCGGGCCGCAAATGGTGGTCGCGCTGCTCGGCGTGCTCAAGGCCGGCGGCGCGTACCTGCCCGTCGATCCCGCGTATCCGGCGGAGCGGCGGGCGTTCATGCTGGCGGATTCCGGCGCGCCCGTCGTCCTCACGCAGTCGCATCTCGCCGAGAACCTGCCGGAGACGTCCGCGCGCGTGGTGCTGCTGGACGACGCGGGGGATGAGGAAGCGCCCGCATCTACCGCATCTACCGCATCTGCCGAAAACCTTGGCGTTTCGATAGATGTGCGGAACGCTGCGTACGTCATCTACACGTCCGGCTCCACGGGCACGCCGAAGGGCGTCGTCGTCTCCCATGCGGGCATCGGCAACCTGGCGGCGGCGCAGGCCGAGGCGTTCGGGATCGGCGCGGGGAGCCGCGTGCTCCAGTTCGCGTCGTTCAGCTTCGACGCCGCCGTCTCCGAAGTGCTGGTGACGCTGCTCGCGGGCGCCACGCTCGTTCTCGGCACCAAGGACGAGACGATGCCCGGCGCGCCGCTGCTCGGCCTGCTGGAGCGCGAGCGGGTGAGCGTCGCGACGCTGCCGCCGTCCGTGCTCGCCGCGCTGCCGGATGCGGAGCTGCCCGACCTGCGCACCGTCATCTCGGCGGGCGAGGCGTGCTCGGCCGAGGTGGCGGCGCGGTGGGGAGACGGGCGGCGGTTCGTGAACGCGTACGGGCCGACGGAAACCACGGTCTGCGCGACGATGTCGGTCGGCGAGGACGGCTCACGGCGCCCCACCATCGGGCGGCCGATGGCGAACGTGCGCGCGTACGTGCTGGACGCGCGGCTGGAGCCGGTGCCCGCGGGCGTGGCCGGCGAGCTGTGCGTGGGCGGCGCGGGCGTGGCACGCGGCTACCTGAACCGCGCCGGGCTCACGGCGGACCGCTTCGCGCCGGACCCGTTCTCGGAAGATGCGGGAGCGCGCATCTACCGAACCGGCGACCGCGTGCGGTGGACGGACGAGGGCGAGATCGAGTACCTGGGCCGCGCCGACGAGCAGGTGAAGGTGCGCGGATTCCGCATCGAGCTGGGCGAGATCGAGGCCGCGCTCGCGGCTCAGCCTTCCGTCCGCGACGCCGTCGTCGTCGCGCGCGAGGACGTGCCGGGCGACCGGCGGCTCGTGGCGTACGTGGTGGCGGAGGATGACGGCGCCGCATCTCCCTCCGCGCTGCGTTCCGCGCTGGCGGAGCGGCTGCCGGACCACATGGTGCCGCAGGCCATCGTCGTCCTCCCTGCGTTCCCGCTGACGCCCAACGGCAAGGTGGACCGCCGCGCCCTCCCGGCGCCCGACCTGGGCGGCGCGGAGGGCTTCGCGGCGCCCATGACGCCGACGGAAGAGGTGCTGGCGGGAATCTGGAGCGAGGTGCTGGCGGTGCCGCGCGTGGGCCGCCGCGACGCCTTCTTCGACCTGGGCGGGCACTCGCTGCTGGCCACGCAGGTCGCCTCGCGCGCGCGCCAGACGCTGGGCGTGGAGCTTCCGCTGCGCGCCATCTTCGAGCATCCCGTGCTGGCCGACCTGGCGCACGCGGTCGACGACACGATGCGCGAGCGGCAGGGCATCTCCATCCCCCCGCTGCTGGCGAGGACGGACGAGGGACCCGCGCCGCTCTCGTTCGCGCAGGAGCGGCTGTGGTTCCTGGACCAGCTGGACCCCGGCGGCATCGCGTACAACATGCCCACCGCGCTGCGGCTCACGGGCGCGCTGGACGTGCGCGCGCTGGAGCAGGCGCTGAGCGAGATGACGCGCCGCCACGAGGTCCTGCGCGCCCGCTTCGCGCTGGTGGACGGGCACCCCGTGCAGGTGGTGGATGCGTGGACGCCGCTCGCGCTGCCGGTGGACGACCTCTCCGAGCTGCCGGCGGACGCGCGCGAAGCGGAGGCGAAGCGCATCTCCACGGCCGAGGCGCGCACGCCCTTCGATCTGGCCGCCGGGCCGCTGCTGCGGACGCGGCTGCTGCGCCTCGCGGCGGACGAGCACGTGCTGCTGCTGGCGATGCACCACACGGTGAGCGACGGCTGGAGCATGGGCGTCTTCTTCCGCGAGACGGCGGCGCTGTACCGCGCGTTCGCCGACGGGAGGCCGTCGCCGCTGGCGGAGCCTGAGCTCCAGTACGCGGACTTCGCGGTGTGGCAGCGCGGCTGGCTGCGCGGCGCGGAGCTGGAGCGGCAGATGGCGTACTGGCGCGAGCGGCTGGCCGGCGCCCCCGCCCTGCTGGAGCTTCCGACGGACCGCCCCCGCCCCGCCGAGCAGGCGTTCGAGGGCTCGCACCTCATCTTCGCGCTGCCGGAGGACGTGTCCGCCGCTGTCACGGCGTTCTCGCGCAGGGAGGGCGCGACCACGTTCATGACGCTGCTCGCGGCCTGGCAGGTGCTGCTGGCGCGCTACACCGGGCAGGACGACGTCGTCGTCGGCACGCCCATCGCGGGGCGCACGCGGTCGGAGCTGGAGGGGCTGGTGGGCCTCTTCCTCAACACCCTGGCCCTGCGCACGCGCCTGGACGGCGACCCCAGCTTCCGCGAGGTGCTGAAGCAGGTGCGCGACGCCACGCTGGGCGCCTACGCGCACCAGGACGTGCCGTTCGAGAAGCTGATCGACGAGCTGGGCGTGGAGCGCGACCTGAGCCACGCGCCGCTCTTCCAGACCATGTTCATCCTCCAGAACCAGCCGATGGGCGGCATGGACTGGGGCGGCGTGGGCGTGGCCGGGCAGGATGCGGAGCTGGGCACCGCCAAGTTCGACCTCACGATGTCTGCCGTGGAGGAGGACGGGCGGCTGTACGCGGCGCTGGAGTACAACACCGCCCTGTTCGACGCCGCGACGGCCGAGCGGATGGCGGAGCACTTCGGGGCGCTGCTCGCCTCCGTGACGGAAGATCCCGCGGCCCCGCTCTCCACCGTCTCCCTGCTCGCGGGCGAGGAACGGCGCCGCGTGCTGGAGGAGTGGAACGACACGGCGCGCCCGTATCCCAAGACCGACCTGCTGCACGTGCTCTGCGCGGAGCAGGCGGCGCGCACGCCGGACGCGGTCGCCGTCGCGTACGAGGGCGAGCGCGTGACGTTCGCGGAGCTGGACGCGCGCGCGAACCGCATCGCCCGCGCGCTTCGGCGGCGCGGCGTGGGCCTGGAGTCGCGCGTGGGCGTCTGCCTGGACCGCGGCCCGGACGCGGTCGCCACCTTCCTCGGCGTGATGAAGGCGGGCGGCGCGTACCTGCCGCTTGACCCGAGCTATCCCGCGGATCGCCTGGCCTACATGCTGGCGGATGCCGGCGTCTCCGTCCTGGTCGCCACCGAGGCGCTGGCCGCGGAGCTTCCCGTGCACGACGGCTCCGTGCTGCTGCTGGACCGCGACCGCGCTTCGGTGGATGCGGAAGATGCGGAGCCGTTCGATGCCGGCGTGGTGCCGGAGAGCGCGGCCTACGTCATCTACACGTCCGGCTCCACCGGGCGGCCGAAAGGCGTGGTCAACTCGCACGCGGGCATCTGCAACCGCTTGCGGTGGATGCAGGAGCATTTCCGCATCGGCGCGGATGATCGCGTGATGCAGAAGACGCCGTTCGGCTTCGACGTCTCCGTCTGGGAGCTGTTCTGGCCGCTGATGGCGGGCGCGACGATGGTCCCGGCCCGGCCGGAAGGCCATCGCGAGCCGTCGTATCTGGCCGACCTGATCCGGCGCGAAGGCGTGACGGTGGCGCACTTCGTCCCCAGCATGCTCCAGCTCTTCGTGGACGAGCCGGAGATGGACGGCTGCACGTCGCTCCGCTACGTGGTCTGCAGCGGCGAGGCGCTTCCCGCGCCGCTCCAGGACCGCTTCCTCGCCCGTCTTCCACGTACCGAGCTGCACAACCTGTACGGGCCGACGGAGGCCGCGGTGGACGTCACCGCCTGGCTCTGCCGTGCGGGTGACGCCGTGGTTCCCATCGGCGCGCCGGTGGCGAACACGCGCGTCTACGTGCTGGACGAGGCGGGGCTGCCGCTGCCCACCGGCGTGCCGGGCGAGCTGTACCTGGGCGGCGTGCAGGTGGCGCGGGGATACCTGGGCCGGCCGTCGCTGACGGCGGAGAGGTTCGTCCCCGACCCGTTCTCGGCCACGCCGGGCGCGCGGCTGTACCGCACGGGCGACCGGACGCGGTGGCGGGCGGACGGCAACGTGGAGTACCTGGGCCGCCTGGACGGGCAGGTGAAGATCCGTGGCCTCCGGATCGAGCTCGGCGAGATCGAAGCCGCCCTCGCCGCCGAGCCGGGGGTGGGCGACGCGGTCGTCCTGGCGCGCGAGGACGTGCCGGGCACGCGCCGCCTGGTGGGCTACGTCACCCCGGCGGACGCGGACGTGGCGGCGCTGAGGGCCGCGCTGGCCGCGCGCCTGCCGGACTACATGGTGCCGTCCGCCATCGTCACCCTCGGCGAGATGCCGCTGTCACCCAATGGCAAGGTGGATCGAAAAGCGCTGCCCGCGCCCGAGGCGCCGGTCGCGACGGACGGGGACGCGGAGCCGCGGACCGAGGCGGAGCGCATCCTCGCCGGCATCTGGAGCGGGCTGCTGGGGCTGGAGAAGGTGGGCATCCACGACAACTTCTTCGCCGTGGGCGGCGACTCCATCCTCAGCATCCAGGTCATCTCACGGGCTGCGCAGGCGGGGCTGAAGCTGACGCCCAAGCAGATCTTCCAGCACCAGACCATCGCCGCGCTCGCCGCCGTCGCCGTGTCGACCGCCGGCGCCGCGAGCACGGCCGAGCAGGGGCTGGTGACGGGCGACGCGCCGCTGACGCCCATCCAGCGCTGGTTCTTCGGGATGGAGGTGACCGACGCGCACCACTGGAACCAGGCGGTGATGCTGGAGGCGGGCGGCGCGCTAGACGCGGACGCGCTCCACGCCGCCCTGGCGCGCCTGGCCGAGCACCACGACGCGCTGCGCCTGCGCTTCGCCCGCGACGCCGCGGGCGAGTGGAGGGGGGCGCACACCGCGTCCGAAGGCTCCTTCGCCTTCGGCAGCATCGACCTCTCCGCGCTCTCCGACGACGCGTTCTCGGCCGAGATCGCGGCGCGGGCCGAAGAGGCGCAGGCATCTCTCGACTTCACGGCGGGTCCCATCTTCCGCGCCCTGCACTTCGCCGCGGGAGACGGACGTCCGGACCGCCTGCTGCTCGTGGTCCACCACCTGGCGGTGGACGTGGTGTCGTGGGGCGTGATCGTGGCGGACCTGGAGAGCGCGTACACGCAGATCTCCCGCGGGGCCCCGGCCGCGCTCCCGCCTAAGACCACCTCGTTCGCGGAGTGGGGGCGGCGGCTCTCCGCCCACGCCTCGTTTCCGGCCATGGAGGCGGAGGCGGGCTACTGGCTGAGCCGGCCCTGGAGCGCCGCGGCGCGCGTCCCCGTGGACCACGCGGGCGGCTCGAACACCGTCGGCGAGGCTGAGACGATCAGCCTGGCGCTGACGGAGGACGAGACGCGGGCGGTGCTGCACGAGGTGCCGTCCATCTACCGCACGCAGGTGAACGACGTGCTGCTGGCCGCGCTGGCGCTCGCGTTCCGCGGCTGGACGGGCGGCGCGCTGCTGGTGGAGCCGGAGGGCCACGGCCGCGAGGACCTGTTCGACGGCGTGGACCTGTCGCGCAGCGTGGGCTGGTTCACCTCCGCCTTCCCAGTGCTGCTGGAGCTTCCGCGCGCGGGCGGCGAGGGCGCCGCGCTCAAGGCGGTGAAGGAGCAGCTTCGCGCGATCCCCCACAAGGGCGTCGGCTTCGGCATCCTGCGCTACCTCTCGGGAGATGCGGAGCTGCGCGCGCGCCTGGCGGCCATCCCCCGGCCGGAGGTGGGCTTCAACTACCTGGGGCAGGTGGACGCGGCGGCGGCGGAGCGCGCCCTCTTCCACACCGCCCCGGAGCCCACCGGCGCCGCGATGGGGCCGCACGGCGAACGGCACTACCTGCTGGACGTGGCCGCGGCCGTGGGTGGCGGGCGCCTGGTGGTGAGCTGGACGTACGGCCCGCGCATCCACGACCGCGCCACGGTGCAGCGCGTCGCCGAAGCATACCTGGCCGCGCTGCGCGACATCATCGCCCACTGCCGCGAGGCGGACGCGGGCGGCTTCACGCCGTCGGACTTCCCGCTGGCGCCCCTCACGCAGGCGCAGGTGGACCGCATCGTCGCCGGCCAGGGCGGCCCGGCGGGCATCGAGGACGTGTATCCGCTGTCGCCGCTGCAGCAGGGCATGCTCTTCCACGCCCGCCTGTCGCCCGGCTCCGCCGCCTACTTCGAGCAGGTGCGGATGACCATGCGCGGCCGGTTCGACCCCGGCGCGTTCGCGCGCGCCTGGCAGGGCGTGGCCGACCGCCACTCGGTGTTCCGCAGCGCCTTCGTGGCCGACGGGCTGGACGCCCCCGTGCAGGTCGTGCACCGCCGCGCGGAGCTTCCCGTGGACCGCCAGGACTGGCGCGGGCGGGACGACGGCGACGCGGAGACGCGCATCGCCGCATACCTGGCGGCGGACCTGGCGCGCGGCTTCCGGCTGGACCGCGCGCCACTCACGCGCATCGCCCTGATCCGCACGGGCGAGGCGGAGTGGGAGTTCGTGTGGAGCAGCCACCACATCCTGCTGGACGGCTGGTCGATGCCGCAGGTGCTGGGCGAGGTGAGCGCGCTCTACGACGCCTATGCGCGCGGCGAGACGGCCCGCCTTCCGCACCCGCGGCCGTACCGCGACTACGTGGCGTGGCTCGCGCGCCAGGACCGCGCCGCCGCCGAGGGGTTCTGGCGCCGGGCCATGGCCGGCTTCGGCGATCCCGTGCCGCTCCCCACCACGTGGGGAGACGCGGGAGACGGAGACGCGCCGGCGTCGTTCGCCCAGGCCGAGATGAGCCTGTCGCGCGAGGATACCGATGCGCTGCAAGCCTTTGCGCGCGGCGCCGGGCTCACGCTGAACACGGTGATGCAGGGCGCGTGGGCGCTGCTCCTGGCCCGCTACACGGGGCGCGACGACGTGACGTTCGGCAGCACCGTCTCCGGCCGTCCCGCAGACCTGCCCGGCGTGGAGCAGATGGTGGGGATGCTCATCAACACCATCCCCGTTCGCGTCCGCGTGCCGGGCGATGCGCGCACCTCCTCGTGGCTGCACGACTTGCAGGCGCTGCAGATGGAGGCGCGGCACTTCGACTACACGCCGCTGGTGGACGTGCAGGGCTGGAGCGAGGTGCCGCGCGAGCGCCGGCTCTTCGACACGCTCTTCGTCTTCGAGAACTACCCGGCCCAGTTCGGCACGGGCGAAGAGTCGGAGGACGACGGCGGGCTGGAGGTCACGCCCGCGCCGGTCCACGAGCGCACCAACTACCCGGTCACGGTCGGCGTCGTGCCCGGCGAGCAGGTGCGCGTGGAGATCAGCTACGACGCCGACCGCTTCGCCGCCGCGGCCATGTCGCGCCTCGCGGAGCACTACCGCGCGCTCCTCCGCACCCTCCCCGCCTCGGCCGACGCGCCGCTCGCCTCGCTGGAGATGCTGGGCGAGGCCGAGCGCCGCGAGCTGCTGGCGGACCGCGCGCGCGGCCCGCATCTCCCGTCCGACGGCGTGGAGACGCTGCACGGGTGGGTGGAGCGCTGGGCAGAGGCGACGCCGCACGCCACCGCGGTGGAGCACGACGGAGCGTCGCTGACGTACGCGGAGCTGAACGCCGCCGCCAACCGCATCGCGCACCGGCTGATCGACCTCGGCGCGGAACCGGAGGCGCGCATCGGGCTGTGCATCGACCGCTCGCCGGAGATGGTGGCGGCGCTGCTCGGCATCCTCAAGTCCGGCGCGGCGTACGTCCCGCTCGACCCCGCCTGGCCCGCGGACCGCATGGCCTACGTGGCGGATGATGCGGGGCTGCGCGTCGCCGTCACCGCCGCCGCCCTGGCGGACCGCCTCCCCCCGCATGTCCGCCGCGTCCTCGTGGATGCGCGTTCGTCGGCCGACGCGGAGAATCCGGGCGTGGAGGTCGCGCCCGACGGGCTGGCGTACGTCATCTACACGTCCGGCTCCACCGGCCGCCCGAAGGGCGTGCTCGTCCCGCACGCCGGGCCCGCCAACTACGTCCGCCACGCCGTGCACGAGTACGGGCTGACGGCGGCGGACCGCATGCTCCAGTTCGCCTCCGTCGCCTTCGACGCCAGCGTGGAGGAGCTGTTCGCGCCCTTGGCCTGCGGCGGCACGATGGTGCTGCGGACGGACGAGATGATCTCGTCACCCGAGACGTTCCTGGCGCGCTGCGGCGAGTGGGGCGTGACCGTGGCGCCCGCACCGACCGCGTTCTGGCACCAGCTCGCGGCGGCGATGGATGCGGACGCGCTGGAGCTTCCCGCGTCGCTGCGCCTCGTCGTCATCGGCGGCGAGCGGGCGATGCCGGAGCGCGTGGCCGCCTGGCACCGTGCCGTCGATGGCCGCGTCGCGCTCTACAACTCCTACGGCCCCACCGAGGCCAGCGTCGCCGCGACGGGCGGTTTCGTCACCGCGACGCCGGGCGAGGTATCCATCGGCCGCCCCATCGCCAACGACGCCGCGTACGTGCTGGACGCGGCGGGCGAGCCGGTGCCCGTGGGCGTCGCCGGCGAGCTGTACCTGGGCGGCGCGGGCGTGGCGCGCGGCTACCTGGGCCGCCCCGGCACCACGGCGGAGGCGTTCGTGCCCGACCCGTTCTCCGGCGTCCTGGGCGCGCGCATGTACCGCACGGGCGACCGCGCGCGCTGGCTGGAAGACGGCGGCCTCGCCTTCCTTGGCCGCGTGGACGAGCAGGTCAAGGTCCGCGGCTTCCGCATCGAGCCGGGCGAGATCGAAGCCGCGCTCGTCGCGCACTCCGCCGTCCGCGACGCCGCCGTGATTGCGCGCCCGGACGCGTCGGGCACGCTGGCGCTGGCCGCGTACGTCGTTCCGGCATCGGGAGATGCGCCGTCCGCCGCGGACCTGCGCGCGTTCCTGGCGGAGTCGCTGCCGGACTACATGGTGCCGGCCGCGTTTGTCTCGCTCCCCGCCCTGCCGCTCACCACCAGCGGCAAGGTGGACCGTCGCGCGCTTCCCGCGCCGGACGCCGCCGCGCTCTCGGACTCCGCGTTCGTCGCGCCGCGCACGCCCACCGAGGAGCTGGTCGCGTCCGCCTGGCGCGAGGTGCTGGGTGCCGCGCGCGTGGGCATCCACGACAACTTCTTCGCGCTGGGCGGGCACTCGCTGGTCGCCACCCGCGTCATCTCCCGCATCCGCGCGCTGGGCGTGGAGCTTCCGCTGCGCGCGCTGTTCGACGCGCCCACGGTGGCCGCCCTCGCCACGCGCGTGGACGACGAGCGCCGCGCCGGGCTCGGCATCTCCGCGCCACCGCTGGTCCGCGTGGAGCGAGACGGGCCCGCGCCGCTGTCGTTCGCGCAGGAGCGGCTGTGGTTCCTGGACCGGCTCGATCCGGGCTCGGCCACGTACAACATGCCCACCGCGCTGCGGCTGGGCGGCGCGCTGAACACCGGCGCGCTGGAGCGCGCCTTCACCGAGATCGTGCGCCGCCACGAGTCGCTGCGGACGTCATTCGCGGAATCCGCGGAGGGCCCGGTGCAGGTCGTCGCCCCCGCATCTCCCGTCCACCTCGCCGTGACCGACCTGTCCGCGCTCCCGGAAGATGAGCGCGAGGCCGAGGCGCGCCGCCTGGCTGCGGAAGATGCGCGGCGTCCCTTCGACCTGGCCGCGGGCCCGCTCTTCCACGCGAGCCTGCTGCGCCTGGCGGACGACGACCACGTGCTGCTCGTCGCCATGCACCACGCGGTGAGCGACGGGTGGAGCATGGACGTCTTCTTCCGCGAGACGTTCACGCTGTACGCCGCATTCTTGGCGGATCGCGAGTCGCCGCTGCCGGAGCTTCCGGTGCAGTACGCGGACTTTGCGGTGTGGCAGCGCGACTGGCTGCGCGGCGGCGAGCTGGAACGGCAGCTCGGCTGGTGGCGCGAGCACCTGGCCGGCGCGCCGCCGGTGCTGGAGCTGCCCACGGACCGGCCGCGCCCCCCGGTGCAGGGCTTCCGCGGGAGACAGGTCTCGTTCGCGCTCCCGGCCGCCCTCGCGAACCGCGTCGCGGCGCTCGCCCGCGCGGAAGACGCGACGCTGTTCATGACGCTGCTCGCCGCCTGGCAGGTGCTGCTGGCGCGGTACTCCGGGCAGGACGACGTGGTGGTCGGCACGCCGGTGGCCGGCCGCGCGCAGGCGGAGACGGAGGGGCTGATCGGCCTCTTCGTCAACACGCTGGCCATGCGAGCGAACCTGGCGGGCGACCCCGCGTTCCGCGACGTGCTGAAGCAGGTGCGCGAGGCGACCCTGGGCGCGTACGCCCACCAGGACGTGCCGTTCGAGAAGCTGATCGACGCGCTTAACGTGGAGCGCGACCTCTCGCACTCGCCGCTCTTCCAGGCGATGTTCGTGCTCCAGAACGCCCCCGCCGCGGGCGATGGCGACGCGGGCGGGCTGCGCGTGGCGGGCATGGACCCGGAGCTGAACGCCGCCAAGTTCGACCTCACGCTGAACGTCGCGGAGCACGCGGACGGCCTGGCCGGCATGCTGGAGTACAGCGCCGACCTCTTCGACCGCGCCACCGCCGAGCGCATCGTCGCGCACTTCGCCGCGCTCCTCGAAGCGCTCACGGCCGACCCCGCCGCGCCCCTCTCCGCCCTCGACCTGCTCTCGGCGGACGAGCGGAAGCAGCTCCTGTCGGACTGGAGCACGGCGGATTCGGGAGATGCGTGGCGAGGCACCGCCCACGACCTCTTCGCCCGCCAGGCCGCCGAGACGCCGGACGCAGTCGCCCTCACCTTCCGCGGCGAGTCGCTGACGTACGCGCAGGTCGATGCGCGCGCGAACCGACTGGCGCACACGCTTCGCGAGATGGGCGTCGGCCCCGAGATCCCCGTCGCGATCTCGGTCGAGCGGGGCCCGGAGATGGTCATCGCGCTCCTCGCCGTCCTCAAGGCCGGCGGCGCGTATCTGCCCGTCGACCCGACGTACCCCGCCGAGCGCCGTGCCTTCATGCTCGCGGATTCCGCCGCGCCGGTCATCCTCACGCAGTCGCACCTCGCCGCGGACCTGCCCGCGCGCTCCGCACGCGTCGTCCTCCTGGACCAGCTTCCGGGAGATGAAGACTCGGCGGTAGATGCACCCGCGGTTTCTGTGGATGCGAGCACGGCGGCGTACATCATCTACACGTCGGGCTCCACCGGCACGCCGAAGGGCGTCGTCGTCACGCACGCCGGCATCGGCAACCTGGCCGCCGCGCAGGCCGAGGCGTTCCGCATCTCCCGCGACAGCCGCGTCCTCCAGTTCGCCTCGTTCAGCTTCGACGCCGCGGTCTCGGAAGTTCTCGTGACGCTGCTCGCAGGCGCCACGCTCGTTCTCGGCACGAAGGACGAGCTGATGCCCGGCGCGCCGCTGCTGGAGCTGATGCAGCGCGAGCAGGTAAGCGTCGCGACGCTGCCGCCGTCCGTGCTCTCCGCCTTGCCCGACGCCGATCTGCCCGCCCTGCGCACGGTCGTCTCGGCAGGCGAGGCGTGCACGCAGGACGTGGTCGCGCGGTGGAGCGCTGGCCGCCACTTCGTCAACGCGTACGGCCCGACGGAGACCACCGTCTGCGCCACGATGTCCGAGGGCGAGACGGGCGACCGTCGCCCAACCATCGGCCAGCCGATCGCGAATGCGCGCATGTACGTGCTCGACCGTGCGATGCAGCCGGTGCCCGTGGGCGTTCCCGGCGAGCTGTGTGTGGGCGGGATTGGCGTGGCGCGTGGCTATCTCGGCCGCGCGGGGCTGACGGCGGATCGCTTCGTCCCCGACGCGTTTTCGGACGAGGCAGGTGCACGGCTGTATCGCACCGGCGACCGGGTGAGATGGACGGCCGCGGGCGAGCTGGAATACCTCGGCCGCTTGGACGAGCAGGTGAAGATCCGCGGCTTCCGCATCGAGCTGGGCGAAATCGAAGCGGCGCTCGCGGCCGAGCCGGGCGTGGTCGACGCCGTCGTGATCGTGCGCGAGGATGTGCCGGGCGCGAAGCGACTCGTGGCGTACGTGACGGGGGATGCTGATGCGGAGACGCTGCGCATCGCCCTCGCCACGCGTCTGCCGGAGTACATGGTGCCTGGCGCCATCGTCACGCTGGATGCGCTGCCGCTGACGCCGAACGGCAAGGTGGATCGGAAGGCGCTACCCGCGCCCGAAGCTCCCGTCGCCAAGGAAGGTGATGCGGAGCCGCGGACGGAGGCGGAGCGCATCCTCGCCGGCATCTGGAGCGGGCTGCTGGGGCGGGAGAAGGTGGGCATCCACGACAACTTCTTCGCGGTCGGCGGCGACTCCATCCTCAGCATCCAGGTGATCTCGCGGGCTACGCAGGCGGGGCTCAAGCTCACGCCGAAGCAGATCTTCCAGCACCAGACTATCGCCGCGCTCGCCGCCGTCGCGGTTTCATCCACCGACAACGCGACGACGGCCGAGCAGGGGCTGGTGACGGGCGATGCGCCGCTGACGCCCATCCAGCGCTGGTTCTTCGAGTTGGGTGTCGCCGATCCGCATCACTGGAACCAGGCGACGATCCGCCGCATCGGAGGCTCGCTGGATTCCGCGCTGCTGGAGCGCGCGCTGGAGCACGTCGCCGCACATCACGACGCGCTGCGGCTGCGGTTCGCGAACGACGTGTCGGGCGAGTGGACGCAGGCCCACGCGGGCGTGGACGGCGCGTTCGGCTTCGAGCGAATCGACCTGTCCGCCGTGCCGGAGGCAGAGCTTGGCGCCGCCATCGAAGCCCACGCCGAGCGGACGCAGCGCAGCCTGGACTTCATCCACGGACCGCTGCTGCGCGCCGTGCACTTTGCCTGCGCTGGCGGCGACCGTCTGCTGCTCGTCGTCCACCACCTCGCGGTCGACGCGGTGTCGTGGGGCGTGCTGCTGGCGGACCTGGAGACGGCGTACACCCAGCTTTCCCGGGGCGAAACCGTCGCCCTGCCGCCGAAGACCACCTCGTACCGCGAGTGGGCGTCGCACCTCGCGCAGCACGCATCTACCGATGCAATGCAGGCGGAGGCGCACTGGTGGCTCGGCCGCCCGTGGCACCTCGCGACGCCGCTGCCGGTGGACCACGCGGACGGCGAGGACACGCAGGACACCGCATCCACCGTGGACCTGGCGCTGGACGAGGAGACGACGCGCGCGCTGCTGCACGAGGTGCCGTCCATCTACCGCACGCAGGCCAACGAGGTGCTGCTGGCGGCGCTCGCCCGGGCGTTCCAGGGCTGGACGGGCAGCGCCGCGCTCGCCGTGGAGATGGAGGGCCACGGCCGCGAGGACCTGTTCGACGGCGTGGACCTGTCGCGCACCGCCGGCTGGTTCACGTCGGTCTTCCCCGTGCTCGTGGAGCTTCCGCGCACGGGCGGCGAGGGCGCGGCGCTCAAGGCCGTGAAGGAGCAGGTGCGCGCCATCCCCAACCGCGGCATCGGCTTCGGCATCCTGCGGCACCTGTCACCCGAAAGCGCCGTCCGCGACGCTCTGGCGGCGCTGCCCCGGCCGGAGGTGGGCTTCAACTACTTCGGCCAGATGGGCGCCGGCGCGTCCGAGGACGGCCTCCTCGCCCCCTCCGCCGAGTCGTACGGCGCGACCGTCAGCCCGCGCGGCCGGCGCACGCACCTGCTGGACGTGACCGCGATGGTCGCGGGCGGACGCCTGGTGGTGAGCTGGGGCTACAGCCCCGCGCGCCACGACCGCGCCACCATCGAACGCCTCGCAAACGCATACGAAGCCGCGCTCCGCGCCATCGTCGCGCACTGCCGCACGGCGGATGCGGGCGGCTTCACGCCGTCGGACTTCCCGCTCGCGCCGCTCACGCAGGCCGAGCTGGACCGCGTGGCCGCCGCGCAGGGCGGCGCCGCGGGCATCGAGGACGTGTACGCTCTGTCGCCGCTCCAGGGCGGCATGCTCTTCCACACGCGCCTGCAGCCGGAGAGCGGCGCGTACTTCGAGCAGCTTCGCTTCACCCTGCGCGGCGCCTCGGACGAGGACGCGATGGTGCGCGCCTGGCGCGAGGTCGTCGCCCGGCACGCCATCCTCCGCACCGCCTTCGTGGCCGACGGGTTGGAGACGCCCGTGCAGGTCGTCCACCGCACGGCCGATCTGCCCGTGGAACGCCACGACTGGCGCGACGCGGGAGATGCGGAGCGGTCCGGCCGCCTCGCCGCGCTGCTGGAGGCCGACCGCGCCCGCGGCATCGACCTCACGCGCGCACCGCTGATGCGCCTCACGCTCGTGCGCACGGCGGACGACGTGCTGGAAGTCGTCTGGAGCCATCACCACATCCTGCTGGACGGCTGGTCGCTGCCGCAGGTGATGGGCGAAGTCTGGGCGCTGTACGACGCATTCGCCGCGGGCCGCACGCTCGACCTGCCGCGCCCGCGTCCGTTCCGCGACTACATCGCCTGGCTCGCGCAGCGCAGCATGGCCGGCGCGGAGGCGTTCTGGCGCCGCACGCTGGAAGGCTTCACCACGCCCACCGCGCTGCCGGGAGATGCACGGCCGGGCACCACCACCGCCCCCGTCCACTTCGCGGAGGAGACGTCGGGCCTCACCGCCGAGGAGACGGAGCGCCTCCAGGCCTGGGCGCGCGACCGCCGGCTCACGCTCAACACGCTGCTCCAGGGCGCGTGGGCGCTGCTCCTCGCCCGCTACTCCGGCGAGACCGACGTCGCGTTCGGCAACACCGTCAGCGGCCGCCCGGCGGAGATGGAGAGCGTGGAGCAGATGGTGGGGATGCTCATCAACACCATCCCCGTGCGGGTGGCGGTGCCGGACCGTGCTGCCGTGCTCCCGTGGCTGATGTCGTTGCAGGACGCGCAGATGGAAGCGCGCGACCACGACTACGCGCCGCTCGTTCAGGTCCAGCGCTGGAGCGACGTGGACCGCGACCGCCAGCTCTTCGACAGCCTCTTCGTCTTCGAGAACTACCCGTCCGCCGCCGGTGCTCCGGAAGCCGCGACGGAGGATACGGAAGATGCGGACGCGCCCCCGCTCGCCGTCGATTTCGACGCGGCGATGGAGCGCACCAACTACCCGCTCGTCGTCTCCGCCGCGCCCGCGGGCCGCCTGCTCCTCCGCGCCACGTACGACGCCGGCCGCTTCACGGCCGACGGGATCGCGCGGATGCTGCGGCACTACGCCACGCTCCTCCGCGCGCTGCCGGACCACGCCGACACCAGCCTCTCCGCCCTGGAGATGCTGTCGGCCGACGAGCGCCGTACGCTCGTCAACGAGTGGAATGCGACAACGACCGAGTACCCGCGCGACACTTCGATCCCCGCGCTGTTCGCCGCGCAGGCTCAGAAGACGCCAAGCGCCACCGCCGTCCATTTTGTCCACAACGAGCTGACGTACACCGAGCTGGACGTGCGCTCCAACCGTCTCGGGAACCATCTCCGCGCCGCTGGCGTGGGGCTGGAGACCCGCGTCGGCATTTCAATGGAGCGCTCGGCCGACCTGGTCGTCGCTTTGCTCGCCATACTCAAAGCTGGCGCCGCATACGTTCCGCTCGACCCCAGCTACCCGGCCGATCGTCTCGCCTTCATGCTGGACGATTCGGAGATCGGCGTGCTCCTCGTGGCAGATGCGCTGCCGGAAGCCCTCGCATCCTTCACCGGCACCGTTGTCTCGCTGTCTGGAGACGCCGAGCGGATCGCAGCGCAGAGCCCCGCATCTCCCGAAATCTCCGTCTTCCCCGAATCGCTGGCGTACGTCGTCTACACGTCGGGATCGACCGGTAAGCCGAAGGGAATCGGCATCCCGCACTCGGCTGTCGTGCGCCTCGTCCGGAACAGCAACTACGTACAGCTCGGCGCGGATGAGCGGGTTGCGCAGGTCTCCAACGCCTCGTTCGACGCGGCGACGTTCGAGATCTGGGGTGCGCTGCTGAACGGCGCCTCGCTCATCGGCATCGACCGCGACGTGACGCTGTCGCCCGAGCGGTTCGTAACCGCGCTTCGGGAGATGGACATCAACACAATGTTCCTCACGACCGCGCTGTTCAATCAGGTCGCGCGCGAGATTCCGGACGGCTTCTCATCGCTCGACAACGTGCTGTTCGGCGGCGAGGCAGTCGACCCGTCTGCGGTGCGTGCAGTTATCGACGCGGGCGGGCCGACGCGCCTTCTCCACGTCTACGGTCCGACGGAGAGCACGACGTTCGCAACGTGGCACCTGGTCGATGCGGTAGATGAGAACGCGGCGACGGTTCCCATCGGCGCGCCGCTGTCGAACACGACGACGTACGTGCTCGACCGCGAGATGCAGCCGGTTGCCATGGGCGTCAACGGCGAGCTGTACATCGGCGGCGACGGCTTGGCGCGCGGCTATCTCGGCCGCGCGGGGCTGACGGCGGAGAGGTTCGTCCCGAATCCGTTCATCGACGGTCAGCGCCTGTACCGGACGGGAGATGCGGTGCGGTGGAACGCCTCCGGAACCATCGAGTTCGTCGGCCGTCTGGACGAGCAGGTGAAGATTCGCGGCTTCCGCATCGAGTTGGGCGAGATCGAGGCGGCGCT
>DASRQW010000274.1 GCA_035696245.1 Longimicrobiaceae bacterium
CTGCACGGGGAGCCGGTACCACGCGGCCACGGGCTCGCCCGCGCGCCGCGCCGGCTCGAACCGCAGGGCGCGCGTGCCCGCCAGCGCGGCCGAGTCGAACGCGGCATAGCGGCTGGAGCGGTCGACCTTCGCCGAATCCACCAGGCCGTCGGTGCCCACGTGGATGCGCAACGTCGTCTCGCCCTCCACCCCCGCGTCCCAAAGCTCCTCGGGGTACTGGAAGGGCGACGAGGTCACCAGCCGCGGCGGCGTCACCGGCCCGCGATTGCGCGTGCATCCCCCGGCCGCGGCCGAGAAGGCCAGGAGGACGGCGGCGCCGAGGCGAATGGGACGGAGGATGACGGGGCTCATGCGCGCGCCGTCTCCGCCAGCTCGGCGAGGAGCGAGAGGGCCTGGAGCGGCGTCAGCCGGTTCACGTCCGTCTCGCGCAGCCGCTCGATGCAAGGGTGCGCGGGGGGATCGAAGATGGTGAGCTGAAGCTGCACCGGCGCGGGCGCCGGGCGCGGCAGCGGAGCCGGGTGCGTGCCGCCCTCCTCCAGCTCGCGCAGCACCTGGCGCGCGCGGGCGACCACGCTCTCCGGCAGGCCCGCCAGGCGCGCGACCTCCACGCCGTACGAGCGGTCCGCGCCGCCGGCCACGAGGCGCCGCAGGAAGACGATGTCGTCGCCGACCTCGCGCACCGCCACGCTGAAGTTCACCACTCCGTCCAGCCGCTCGGAAAGCTGCGTCAGCTCGTGGTAGTGCGTGGCGAAGATCGTCTTCGCCCCCACCGCGTCGTGAAGGTGCTCCGTGGTCGCCGTCGCGACGCTCAGCCCGTCCCACGTGCTCGTCCCTCGGCCGATCTCGTCGAGGAGGACGAGCGAGCGCGGGGTGGCGCAGTGCAGGATGGCGGCGGTCTCGTTCATCTCCACCATGAAGGTGGACTGGCCGCGGACGAGGTTGTCCGACGCGCCGACCCGGGTGAAGATGCGGTCCACGATGCCCACACGCGCCGAGCGGGCGGGGACGAACGAGCCGATCTGGGCGAGCAGGACGGCGAGGCCTACCTGGCGCAGGACGGTGCTCTTGCCCGCCATGTTGGGCCCGGTCAGCACCATCACCCGCGCCGTCTCGTCCAGCTTCACGTCGTTGGGGATGAAGTCCTCGCGCGGCATCATCGTCTCCACGACCGGATGCCGGCCGCCGCGGAGCTCCAGCGCGAAGCCGTCGTCCACCACGGGACGCGTGAAGTCGCGGCGGACGGCGACGTCCGCCAGCGCGGCGAGCACGTCCACCGCGGCCACGTGCTCGGCCAGGCGCTGAATGCGCGGGACCTCGGCGGCGACGGCGGCGCGGACCTCGGCGAAGAGGCGCGCCTCTACCGTGGCGATCTTCTCCTCGGCGCCCAGCACCTTCTCCTCCCACTCCTTCAGCTCGGGAGTGTAGTAGCGCTCGGCGTTCGCCAGCGTCTGCTTGCGGTGGTAGTCCGAGGGGACCTTCTCCGCGTGCGTCCGCGTGATCTCCAGATAGTAGCCGAAGACCTTGTTGAAGCCCACCTTGAGCGACCCGATGCCCGTCCGCTCCCGCTCGCGGGCCTGCAGCTGGGCGATGAAGTCCACCGCGCCGTCGCGAACCGTGCGCAGGTCGTCCAGCTCCGCGTCGAATCCCTTGCGGATGTAGCCGCCGTCCGCCAGCACCGCCGGCGCGTCTGGATCGACCGCGCGGTCGATCGTCTCGCGCAGCTCGTCCAGCGGATCGAGCCCGTCGCGGTGGCGCGCCAGCAGCCCGGCTTCGACCGAGGAGAGTGCGTCGCGGACGGCGGGGACGCGCCCGATGGATGCGGAAAGCGCCAGCATCTCCCGTGCAGTCACGCGCCCGCCGCCCACCTTCACGGCGAGCCGCTCCAGGTCCCGCACGGTGGAGAGGCCCTCGCGGACGCCGCGGCGCATGCCCTCGTTCGTCGCCAGCGCTTCGACCGCGTCCAGTCGTGCGTTGATGGCGGACGCGTCCACCAGAGGCGCGAGGAGCCAGCGGCGCAGGAGGCGGCCGCCCATGGGCGTCAGCGCCTCGTCGATCACGCCCAGCAGCGTGCCTTCGCGGCCGGCGCCGCGCAGCGTCTCCACCAGCTCGAGGTTGCGGCGCGTCATCTCGTCCAGCACCATCGCGTCGCCCGGCCTTTCGACCCGCGGCGGGCGGAGCGGGCCGAAGCCGGCCGGCTGCACCTCCGCGAGGTAGCTGACGAGGGCGCCGCATGCGGCCACCAGCGCGTCGTCGCCCGCCTCCAGCCCGTAGCCGGACAGGCTCGCGACGCGGAAGTGGCGCAGCAGCTCGTCCCGCGCCGTGTGCGGGTCGAAGATCCAGTCCCCGCGGTAGGTGCGGGGAATGGAGCCCGCGCCGGGCAGCGGGAACAGCTCCCACGTACGGGGCAGCAGGATCTCCGCCGGCTCGGTGCGGCCCAGCTCGTCGCCCAGGTCGTTCCAGTCCACCCGCCGCACCGTCATCTCGCCCGTGGAGAGGTCGACCGAGGCGACGCCGACGGTTCCCTCGCCAGCCACGTCGCCGGCGACGGCCACGAGGAAGTTGTTGCGGCGCGAGTCCAGCAGCGAGTCGCTGAACACGGTGCCGGGGGTGACCATCTCCGTCACCTCGCGGCGCACCAGGCCCTTGGCGAGGCTGGGGTCCTCCACCTGGTCGCAGATGGCCACGCGGCGCCCGGCGGCCACCAGCTTGCGCATGTAGCCGTCGAGCGCGTGCGCGGGGATGCCCGCGAGCGGCGCGCGCGAGCCCCCGTTGTTGCGCGACGTGAGCGTCAGGTCGAGCAGCCGCGAGCCCTCCACGGCGTCCTCGTTGAACAGCTCGTAGAAGTCGCCCACGCGGAAGAATACCAGCGCATCCGGGTGGCGCGCCTTCACTTCGCGCCACTGCAGCATGAGCGGGGTGTCTTCGGACGCCATTCAGGAGCGGTGGGGGTTCGCTGCGCCGGGCCCGGCCGCGCCGGGAAAGGTGTGGAGACGGGGAAAGTTAGCCCCCGTCCCCATTTGGAGCAACCCGCCGTCCGCATTCGCCGCGCATCCCGGCGATCCCTCCGCTTTCGCCAGTGCGACGTCGGACTCCGAGTGCCCGCCGGCCTTCCGCCCCATCGCATCGAAGCCGATCACATCGGCCCAGCGACGCGGGATGTGCTTTTCCGCCTGATTGTGGACGACACGGCCTCTGGGAGATCGCCTGACGAGGAAGATCCAACGTCAATCCGTTCTCATATTTCGTACGGGTTCCGGCGACGAGAGGGCTGCGGCCATCCAATCGCCGAACGGGAGGAAACGATCTGTCTACACTCCTTACAAGACATAAACGTTGACACGCCGACTCCGAAAGAGCTTCTTGGGGATACGCGGTTCTTCTCTCACTCAGCGAAGGAGGAGCGGATGAACATGGAATCCAGGCGGAAGCTGCTGGGAATCCTCGTCGTGGTGGCGCTCGGCGGGACGCTGGCGGCGTGTGAAGGGCCGACCCTCGCGCGGCCGGCGGGCGGGGCGCGGAGCGGCACGCTGACCTCGGCCGGCACGACGGGCACGACGGGCACCTCGTCCTCCTCCGCCGTCGACACCGTCGTGTTCACCGGCTCGACGGCCGTGGACACCGCATCGTCGACGGATACGGACACCACGCAGATCTCGACTTCCGGAGCCAGCGCCGGAAGCTCGCTGACCTTCACGGCCACGGACGGCTCGCAGGTGGTCTTCCACCCGATCACCGGCGGCGGCGGAACGGTGACGGTGCTCGTTCCCGGCGGCAACCCGATCATCATCCCGTGGCAGCCGGGTGACGGCGTGACGATCACCTACACGAAGGACCCGGTAACTGGGCACGTCTACTGGCACATCGTGATCATCCACAACGGAACGATCACGCACTACATCTGGGATCCGGTGCGGAAGCTGCTGAAGGTGTTCATCAAATCCACCCTCTCCAGTGCCACGGCGGCCACGTCGTAGCGCACGAAGCCGGGCACCTACTCGGTTGTGCGAAGGCCGCCGCGGCGGGAGAAGGTGAAGCCGGCTGGCGCACGTTGGATGAATCCCACGACGAAGGGGAGCCGGCGCCACCCGGCTCCCCTTCGCGCATCCCACGGACCCTGCCCGATGCAAGAAGGCCCGCCGGAGCGGGCCTTCTGCCGTTCATCTACCGAATCTCCGCTCGTCCGCCGGCACGTTCAACTACCGGACGTCGGCGTGGCGGTCCGCCTTCGGCGCCAGCAGCACCTCGCGGCCCACGAGGTACAGCAGGAGCGTGAGGATGGCGAACGGGATGCACGACAGCAGGTCCGCACTGGGCCCGCTGACGAGCGGGTTGCCCGCGGCGAACGAGTCCAGGCGCGCGTTGAAGTCCGCCATGAACGGCACGCCCGCCACGAACGCGATCAGGATGCCCGCGATGGCGCCGCCGGCGATGTAGCCCGACGCCATCAGCACCCCGGGGCTCTTGTCGCCCTCGGCCACCAGCTGGTCCTCCGTCAGGTCCTTGCCCGCGTGCTTCCTCCGCACGTACCGGTCGGCCAGCCAGCGTACCATCCCGCCGATGAAGATGGGGCTGGACGACGACAGCGGCAGGTACACGCCCACGGCGAACGCGAGCGACGGGATGCCCGACATCTCCAGCACCAGCGAGATCATCACGCCCAGCATCACCAGGCCCCACGGCAGCTGCCGGTTCAGGATGCCCTTGATGATGTACGACATGAGCGTCGCCTTGGGCGCGTCGAACTTCGTGACCTTGTGCAGCCCGTCGGCCGAGTAGCGGTGCAGGCCGTTGATGCCGGGGTCCGCCAGGATCTGCGGAGTGCCCGCGGCGTCCACCAGGTACTTGGCGGCTGGGCCGCCCTCGCTGGTCGTCTTGTGCCACACGCCGTAGTCGCGGCCCTGATACGTCTGGTGCTCGGTCACCTCGGCCAGGTTGGCCTTCAGCCCCGCCGGCCAGTTCTCGATGGCGTGCAGCGGCGCACCGGACTCGTCGCTCACCGGCTCCTGGCTCACGCGCGGCAGGTACACCGTGGCCGCGTCGTTCAGCTTGAGCAGGATGGGGCCGAGGATGAGGGCCGACGCGAGCGCGCCGATGAGGATGGCGATCTGCTGGTTGCGCGGCGTGGCGCCCACGAGGTAGCCCGTCTTCAGGTCCTGCGAAGTCGTCCCGCCGTTGGACGATGCGATGCAGACGATGGCGCCCACCGACAGCGCGGTCACGTAGTACGTGGGCCCCGTCCACCCCACCACGAGGAAGACGAGGCAGGTGAGCAGCAGCGTCGCCACCGTCATGCCGGAGATGGGGTTGGACGACGACCCGATCTCGCCCGTGAGGCGGGAGCTGACGGTGACGAAGACGAAGCCGAGGACGACGATGAGGAATGCGCCCAGCAGGTTCATGTGCAGCGGGCGCGACGCCACGATGGCGGCGATGAGCACGACCGCGCCGATGAGCACCACCTTCATGGACAGGTCGCGGTCCGTGCGCACCATGCCGGCCCGCGCCGCCGCCCCGCCGCGGAAGTCCTTCAGCCCTTCCTTCAGCCCGCTCCAGATCGTCGGCAGCGACCGCATGAGGCTCACGATGCCACCCGCCGCCACCGCTCCGGCGCCGATGTAGAGGATGTAAGCGCCGCGGATCTCGCCGGGCGACATCTGGCTGATGGGCACCGTGCCGGGCGCCAGCGGCCCCGCCATCCCCGAGCCGAAGAACTTGATGGCGGGGATGAGGACGAGGTACGCCAGCACGCCGCCCGCGCACATGATGCTGGCGATGCGCGGCCCGATGATGTAGCCCACGCCCAGCAGCTCCGGCGAGATCTCCGCCGCGACCGAGCCGCCCGCGAACGGCGCGCCGAAGATCTTCTCCGGCGTGTCCTTCCACCCGCGGAAGGCGACGTTCGCCGCCTTGTACAGCAGCCCGATCCCGAAGCCGGTGAAGATCGTCTTCGCGCTCGTCTGCGCGCCGCCCAGCGCCTCCATCTCGCGCCTGGCCGCGGGCGAGGCCGCCGCCCGCGACTCGGCCGAGGCGCCGGCCTTCAGCACCTCCGCGCACGCCGTGCCCTCCGGGTACTTGAGGATGCCGTGCTGCTGCACGATGAGCGCGCGCCGCAGCGGGATCATCATCAGGATGCCCAGGAGGCCGCCGAGCACGGCGACCAGCATCACCCGCGTGATCTCCAGGTTGAAGCCCAGGATCATGATGGCCGGCATGGTGACGCCCACCCCGAAGGCGATGGACTCGCCCGCGGAGCCCGCCGTCTGCACGACGTTGTTCTCCAGGATCGTCGCGTCGCGCAGCCCCAGCTTGGAGAGCAGGCGGAAGAGCGTGATGGAGATGACGGCCACGGGGATGGAGGCGCTGACCGTGAGCCCCACCTTCAGCACCAGGTACAGCGACGACGCGCCGAACACGATCCCGAGCACGGTGCCCACGATGAGCGGCAGCACCGTCAGCTCGCGCATCTCGGTGCCTGCGGGGATGTACGAGTCGAACGCGGACGATTCGGGGTGGTCCGGCCGTGCCCCAACTATGTCGGGATATTCGGTTTCGGCGATGCTCATCGGGCTCCTGGAGAAGGGCCGGGTCGGAAGGGGTGGCTGCGCGGGGAGCGGAGCGTGTGTGCGGGACCCCGCACACTAAGGCGCAAAGCCGCCGCGGGCAAGTTGTCGGCTTCCCGCGGCGCCGTTATTCTACGCGATTCGCCGCCGCGCGGGGAGCGCGCGGCCGGCCTGGAACCCGCCGCAGGAAGAGCACACGTGACCGCCAGCGACCATACCCCCGCCTCCCCGGAAGAGGGCGCCTCGCCAACAGCCGGGCTGGACTTCATCCGCGCCATCGTGGCCGAAGACCTCCGCGCGGGCCGCTACTCGCAGATCGTCACGCGCTTCCCGCCGGAGCCCAACGGCTACCTGCACATCGGCCACGCCAAGTCCATCGGCATCAACTACGGCATCGCGGCCGAGACGGGCGGGCGCTTCAACCTGCGCTTCGACGACACCAACCCCGAAACGGAGGACGAGAGCTACGTCCAGTCCATCATCGACACGGTGCGCTGGCTGGGGGCGGAGTTCGGCGAGGTGCTGTACGCGGCCGACTACTTCGAGGACATGTTCGCCTTCGCCGAGTTCCTCATCGGCCGGGGAGCGGCGTACGTGGACAGCTCGTCCGAGGAAGAGATCCGCGAGGCGCGCGGCACGGTGACGGAGCCGGGGTTCCCCACGAAGCACCGGGACCGCTCGGTGGAGGAGAACCTGGACCTCTTCCGGCGGATGCGCGCGGGCGAGTTCCCGGATGGCGCGCACGTGCTGCGCGCGAAGATCGACCTCGCATCTCCCAACATGCTGCTGCGCGACCCGCTACTGTACCGCATCCGCCACGCGCACCACTACCGGACCGGCGACCGCTGGTGCATCTACCCGCTGTACGACTACGCGCACCCCATCGAGGACGCCATCGAGGGCATCACGCACTCGCTGTGCACGCTGGAGTTCGACAACAACCGCGCGGTCTACGACTGGACGATCGAGCACTGGCAGGACTTCGAGCGCTCGCGCGGCCGCGAGCCGGCGCGCCCGCACCAGTACGAGTTCGCGCGCGGCAACCTGGACTACACGGTGATGAGCAAGCGCAAGCTGCTCCAGCTCGTCCAGGGCGGCCACGTGACCGGCTGGGACGACCCGCGCCTGCCCACGCTCGCCGGCCTGCGCCGCCGCGGCGTGACGGCCGAGGCGGTCCGCGCCTTCTGGGAGCGCATGGGCGTGGCCAAGGTCAACAGCCGCGTGGACATCGGCAAGCTGGAGTACGCCATCCGCGACGACCTGAACCAGCGTGCGCCGCGTGTGCTGGCCGTTCTCCATCCCCTCCGCGTCGTGCTGACGAACTATCCGGAAGGGCGGACCGAGGAGCTGGACGCGCCGTACTGGCCGCACGACGTGCCGAAGGAAGGCTCGCGGATGCTTCCGTTCGGCCGCGAGCTCTACATCGACCGCGACGACTTCGCCGAGGAGCCGCCGAAGGGATGGCACCGTCTCTCGCCGGGCGCGGAGGTGCGGCTGCGGTATGCGTACGTGATCCGCTGCGAGGAGGTGGTGAAGGACGCGGCGGGCGAGGTCGTGGAGCTGCGCTGCACGTATGACGAGCGGACGCGGGGTGGGACGACGCCGGAAGGGCGGCAGGTGAAGGGCACCATCCAGTGGGTCAGCGCCGCGCACGCCGTGAAGGCCGAGGTGCGGCTGTACGACCGGCTCTTCACCGTGCCCGACCCGGACGCGGGCGAGGGCGACTTCAAGGACTATCTCAACCCCGCCTCGCTCGTGGTCGTCCCCGGCGCGCTAGTCGAGCCCAGCGTGGCGGCGGACGAGCCCGGCAGCCGCTACCAGTTCGAGCGCCTGGGCTACTTCTACGCAGACCCGGTGGATTCCAGGCCCGGCGCGCTGGTCTTCAACCGCACCGTCACGCTCCGCGACACCTGGGCGAAGGCCGCCGAGGCGCCGAAGCCGCAGCCAAAGGCCGAGAAGAAGCCGCCGAAGGCCGAGCCGGGTTCGTCGGATGCGGGTCAGCCCCGCGCGCCCAAGGCCGCCGTGCACGACACCTCGCGCCCGCCGGAGCTGGAGGCGCGCCGCACGCGCTACGCGGCCGAGCTGGGCCTCACCGTGGCGGACGCGGACTGGGTCACGCGCGACGCGTCCACGGCCGACCTGTTCGACGCCGCCGTCGCCGCGGGCGGCTCGGCCAAGGGCGTGGCGCGCTGGGTGATCCACGAGCTCACGCGCGAGACCGCGGGCCGCGCGTCGGACGCGCTGCCGTTCGCGGGGCGCGAGCTTGGCGAGCTGGTGGCACTGGTGGAGGACGGGACGATCTCCGCCAGCGCCGGCCGCACGGTGCTCGCGGAGATGGCGAAGAACGGCGGCCGCCCGGCGGACCTGGTCGAGTCGCTGGGGCTGCGCCAGGTGAGCGACCCGGGCGCGCTCGCCCCCGTGATCGACGAGGTGGTCGCCGCCAACGCCGCCAAGGCGGACGAGTACCGCTCCGGCAAGACGGGCCTCCTCGGCTTCTTCGTGGGCCAGGTCATGCGCACCCCCGCAGGCAAGGCCGCCAGCCCCGAGATGGTCAAGCAGATGCTGGAAGAACGGCTCCGTTAGCCGAACCTGAACGAGAACTGAAGATGGCC
>DASRQW010000275.1 GCA_035696245.1 Longimicrobiaceae bacterium
CCAGGTGCCGCGCGGCGGCCTCCCGCGTCCGCACCTCGCCCGAGCGGATCAGGACCAGGAGGTGGACCCTGCGCTGACGTTTCGCGTCCCGCGTCTTCGCCAGCATCTCCCGCAGCTTCTCCTCCGACTCGCGAACCTCCGGTAACGCTCGACGCATGGGCATCTCCCGGTGAGAGTTGCCCCAACGGTAATACGAAATGCACAATTAAACAACCAAAATGGTATTACACTAGCCCTCCGCGTCTGCGACAGCCGGCGATGAGTTCGAGAGGCCGTCCACGTTCTGAGGCAATTGTTCACCGGGAGTTCCGGCGGATAACAGTGCCGAATTACGGTATTGGGAGAGAGGTGAAAAAGTCGGAAGGTCCGCGTAACATCTTATCATGTCGCTACTTCGACAAACTGCAGCGGGTTTTACTGGAACGAAGCGTAGACGGACGACATGTACTGAGCCTCGGCTCAGGCAGCACCGGCGGAGGGCTCCGGCCCTCCGCCACGGCGGCCCCGCCTCTTCTCCGGAAGATGCGGGGCCGTCCGCTTCCGAACGCCCGCGCGAGAACAGCGGGGCGATCAGGAAGATGCGATGCCGTTCATCCGCTGCGCATCGACCGACTACTCCGGTCCCCGTTCGACCGGCGACGATCCACCGTATTCGAATCACCCGAAGTCCCTGGAGATCAACCGACTCCGCTAACCTTCGCCCGGCGCGGTGATGTCCGTAGATGTGAAGCGATCCGGCGGATGGCGTCCGGTTGCGGGAAAACGGGGCGGGGGAATAGATTCGGAGGGTGAGAGCGAGGGCGGAGAGGCCGCTGGCCACTCCGCCCGTTCCGTCCCCCTAGCAGCCGAGCGCGAGCATGGCCGAGACGGCTTCCGGAAGCGAGACCGAGCGCCGGCTTTGGCCGTGGGCGCTGCTCGCGTTGCTGCTGCTGGTATCCATCGCACTGTTCTTCATCTACGTTCCCCGCGGGCACCTGCCCGCGTGACACCCGCCGGGAGTGACCCGGCGCCGCACCGTGAGCCACGAGCCATGAGTCAGACAGAGAACGCCTCCGAGATCGTCCGCGTCACCCTTCCCGACGGCTCCGTGCGCGAGGTGCCGCGCGGGACCACCGTGCGCGGGGTCGCGGAGACCATCGGGTCGCGCCTGGCCAAGGCCGCGCTCGCGGGCAAGGTGGACGGGCAGATGGTGGACGTGGAGCGCCCCATCGAGCAGGACGCGTCGCTGGAGATCGTCACGGAGAAGAGCCCCGAGGCGATGGAGCTGATGCGCCACTCGGCCGCCCATATCCTGGCGACGGCCGTGCGCAGGGTGCGGCCGGACGCGAAGATCGGCTTCGGGCCCGCCATCGACGACGGGTTCTACTACGACTTCGACGTGGACCACCCGTTCACGAACGACGAGCTGGAGCGCATCGAAGGCGAGATGCAGGAAGTGGCGAAGGCGGACGACCCGTTCGAGCGCCGCGTGGTCTCCGTCGCCGAGGCACGCGAGCTGTTCGCGGACGACCCGCTCAAGCTGGAGCGCCTGGACGAGTTCGGCGAGGACGAGACGATCACCGTCTACCGCAACGGGCCGTTCCTGGACCTGTGCCGCGGCCCGCACGTGCCCACGACGGGGCGGCTGAAGCACTTCAAGCTGCTGCACACGGCGGGCGCGTACTGGCGCGGCGACTCCAACCGGCAGATGCTGCAGCGCATCTACGGCACGGCGTGGCTCAGCAAGGAGCAGCTGGACCAGCACATCCACCGGCTGGAGGAGGCGCGGAAGCGCGACCACCGCAAGCTCGGCAAGGAGCTGGACCTCTTCCAGTTCCACCCCGTCTCGCCCGGCGCGGCGTTCTGGACGCCCCGGGGGACGACGCTGTACAACGCGCTCGTCGACTTCGTCCAGGAGCGGCAGCGCGAGGCGTTCCTGGAGATCAAGACGCCGCTGCTGTACACCAAGGCGCTGTGGGAGCAGAGCGGCCACTGGGGCAAGTACAAGGAGAACATGTTCCTCGTCCTCAACTCCGAGACGGACGAGCACGACATGTCGCTCAAGCCCATGAACTGCCCCTCGCACCACCTGTACTACGCCTCGGAGCGGCACTCGTACCGCGAGCTGCCGCTGCGCTACGTGACGTTCGACGTGCTGCACCGCAACGAGCTGTCGGGCGCGCTGTCGGGCCTCACGCGCGTCCGTCAGTTCGCGCAGGACGACTGCCACGTGTACCTCCGCGAGGACCAGATCTTCGGCGAGGTGAAGTTCCTGATGGACTTCATCCTCGGCTACTATGCGACGTTCGGCCTCACGGCCACGCTCAAGTTCGCCACGCGCCCGGAGCAGCGCATCGGGAGCGACGAGATGTGGGACCGGGCGGAAGGTGCGCTGCGGAGCGCGCTGGAGGCGACCGGCATGGCGTACGAGATGAAGCCGGGCGACGGCGCCTTCTACGGGCCGAAGATCGACTTCGACGTGACGGACTCCATCGGCCGGGCGTGGCAGCTGGGGACGATCCAGCTGGACTACGCGGCGCCGGAGCGCTTCGACCTCACGTACGTGGGCGACGACAACTTGCCGCACCGGCCGGTGGTGATCCACCGCGCGGTGAGCGGGTCGTTCGAGCGCTTCATCGCGATCCTCATCGAGCACTTCGCCGGCGCGTTCCCGGTGTGGCTGGCGCCCGTGCAGGTGAAGGTGCTGCCCATCTCGGACGCGCAGGCCGACAGCGCGCGCGAGTACGGCGCGCGGCTGCGCGAGCTGGGCCTGCGCGTGCAGGTGGACGACCGCACCGAGACGCTGAACTACCGCGTGCGCGAGGCGGAGATGCAGAAGGTGCCGTACATGGCCGTGATCGGCGGGCGCGAGGTGGAGCAGGGGACCGCGGCCGTCCGCGTGCGCGGCGGCGGCAAGAAGCAGGAGGTGCTGGACCGCGAGGACCTGGCCCAGCGCATCCTGGAGCAGGCCCGCTCGCGGACGCTCAAGGTCGGGTTCGAGGACGCGCCGGACGCGGAGACCGCCGCGGCGGAGTGACCGCGGGGAACGCCCGCCGCGCGGCCGGTTGACAGGATACGGCGCGGCGGGTAGATTTGCCGGACAATATGGAAAAGTGGGGGCGGGCACGCCCCTCACCCATCGGCTCGCCGCGCTTTCCGCGCGGCAGGATGCTGCCGGGTCCGAGCAAGGCGCGCCGCCCCCACCATACCGGGGCGGAGCTCGCGCGTTGACGGGCCTGATCTTCGGAATCAGGCCCGTTTTCCATTGTACCCCGTTGCCGGGAGAAGCCGCCATCAACGAGAAGACGCGTGTAAATCGGCAGATTCGCATCAGCCCCGTGCGGGTGATCAGCCCGGACGGCGAGCAGCTGGGAATCATACCCATCGAGCAGGCGCTGAGCGTCGCGGAGGAGCAGGGGCTGGACCTCGTGGAGGTCGCGCCGCTCGCCCGTCCGCCCGTCTGCCGCATCATGGACTATGGCAAGTTCAAGTACGAGGAGCAGCGGAAGGCGCGCGAGGCGCGCAAGAAGCAGCACCACGTGCAGCTTAAGGAAGTCAAGATGCGCCCGGGGATCGAGGACCACGATTTCGACTTCAAGACCCGGCACGCGCGGAAGTTCCTCGAAGAGGGCAACAAGGTCAAGCTGACCATGATGTTTCGCGGCCGCCAGATGGCACACCCCGAGATCGGGCGCAAGGTCATGGACCGCGTCTCGGAGCTCCTGAACGACGTGGCCAAGGTCGAGTCGTCTCCGCAGATGGAAGCGCGCTCGATGACCATGGTGCTGGCGCCCACCGCCAAAGTAGCCCAATAGCCGCGTCTCCCCGCTTCCGGGGAGGGCGTACCGAAAGGATGAGAGGTCCAGCATGCCGAAGATGAAGACGCACCGCGGCGCCGCCAAGCGCTTCAAGAAGACCGCCAGCGGCAAGATCAAGCGCGGCCACGCGATGCACAGCCACATCCTGACCAAGAAGTCGCAGAAGCGTAAGCGGAACCTTCGCGGCACCACCGTGATGGCCAAGGCCGACCAGGCGCGGATCACCCGCCTGCTCGCCAGCTGAGCCGCAACCGCCTACTTCTTCTCAAGCGACAGGAGCAACCATGCCTCGCGTATCGACCAACGTCGCCCGTCTGCGGCGCAAGAACCAGATCCTGAAGGCGGCCAAGG
>DASRQW010000276.1 GCA_035696245.1 Longimicrobiaceae bacterium
GGGAGCACGTGGAACGGCAGGCCCGCGGGGCCGCCG
The DNA here is from genome assembly GCA_035696245.1 of Longimicrobiaceae bacterium. NCBI lineage: Bacteria > Pseudomonadati > Gemmatimonadota > Longimicrobiia > Longimicrobiales > Longimicrobiaceae > Longimicrobiaceae bacterium. Next base: position 37 of record DASRQW010000276.1, read on the forward strand.
GACGCGAGCAGGCAGCCGTCCACCACCAGGTACACCACGTCCGCGCGCTCACCCTCGCCGATCAGCTCCTGGCCGGCGCGCAGGTCCTGCTCGATGCCGTTCGCCACCACCCACGCCACCTCGCACGGCGTGGGAGCGCCGAGCGTGCGGACGGGCGGAGGGCCGGCTAGGCCCCAGGGAGCAGGCTCGTTTCCGAGGACGCGGGGGTGACGCAAGACGGTACCGTGGGTGATGAGGCTGGAGCGCGCGAAGAAGCGACGGAATGCGCGTATGGGGACTTGCAGACTAGCGTCGGCCGGGCCGCGCGTCAATGGCCGCAACCAGGGGGGAAGCACCCTCGCCACGATTGGGCCTATGAGTGTGTAAGTCCTACGCGTGGCCGGGCTTTCGTGGTTCGGCGGGAACTGTTCCGAACGCGTGTGAGGCACCAGCTGAGCGGTCGCTGCGGGCGCCGTCCGGAGAGGTACGACGCCGTTCGCTTCAGGCGTTTCGAGAGCGGTAACGGCCCATCCGCTCCGCCGTATCCCCACCCGCCGGGAGGCGCTGGCACGCGCTAAGCACCGCAAGAAGGGTGCGAAGCCACACGCCGTCCTTTCGAGCTTCCAGATCCCATTCAGGAGCCGCCATGCCGGACGACCTGCCCGCCGCGCACGAGCACCCCGCGCTTCGCCGCGTGAAAGCGGTTACGATGGTGATGGACAACGCGTTCCGCGTGCCCGTGCTGGGCTGGCGCGTGGGGCTGGATCCCATCCTGGGCCTGGTTCCCGGCATCGGTGATGCGGTGGGCGCGGCGGCTTCGGCGTACGTGGTGCTCGAGGCGGCACGGCTGGGCGCCGGCGGGCCGGTGCTGGTGCGGATGGTGGCCAACGTGGTGCTGGACACCGTGTTGGGCGCGGTGCCTGTGCTGGGCGACGTGTTCGACTTCGGGTGGAAGTCCAACTCGCGCAACGTGGAGCTGCTGCGCCGCTCGCTCGCGGACAGGGACGAGACCAAGCGGTCCAGCCGCCTCGTGGTCGGCGGGACCGCGCTGGTGCTGGTGCTGCTTTTCGCGGCGCTCGCCGCACTGCTTTGGTTCGGCGGGCGGGCGCTGCTCCAGGGCGGAGGCCCGCCGCGCGTGTAGGCCGAACCCGCCCGCGGAACGATCCGTCGTCGATCCTCACACGTGCATACGCAGACGGAAGTTGGTAGATAATCTTCTCAACGGGTGAAGATTATCTACCCTCACGTGTCGGAAGATGATGCACGTCGGGAACTACTTGCCGCGCATCCGCCGAGGCGTTCGGGCATCGGGAGGATGCGCGGCCGTGCATCTCCCGAAACGAAAAGGCCCCTCGCGGTGAGGGGCCCTTCGCACATCTGCCCGCCAGGCCGTCAGCGGTTGCGTTCCTGGCTGGTCCCGGCGGAGTTGCGGCCGACGGAGGCGTTCTCGTCCGTCGTGCGGTTCGTGCCGGTCTCGTTGGCCGTGGTGCCGCTGCGGCCGTCGTTGCGCGATGGGGTGCCGCCCGCCGGGCGGGCATCCATCTCGCGGCCGATCTCCTCGGCGATCCCGCGCGTGGAGTCCGGTGCCTGGGCGGCGGCTTCCAGCCCCTCGGCGTGCATCTTGTCGCCCCTGGTCCAGCCGCCCTGCGACGGCTCGTCCCCGCGGGCATCGTGCTCGTTGCGGTCCATGCTGTCTCCTGGCGTCGGTGATGAGCGTTTCCGTGAAGCTTTTCACCTAACGCAAGTTGTATTCCGGCAATGGCTTCGGGAGATGCGGGCGCCGCGCCGCAAGCTCAGACCAGCCACTTGACCGCCAGGTCGGCGGCGCGGCGGGCGAGGCCGCCGGAGAAGCGCGAGCGGAGGTACGCATCCGCCGTGCGCTTCAGCGACTCGGGGTAGGTGGGGTAGACGTGGATCATCCCCGAGAGTGCGGAGAGCTTGAGCCGGTGGCGGATGGCGAGCACGGCCTCGTGGATGGTCTCGCCCGCGCGGGGCCCCACGACGTGCGCGCCTACCAGCCGCCCGGACGGGCCCACGACGAGCTTGGTGAGCCCGTCCGGCTCGCCGTCGCAGAGGGCGCGGTCCAGCGAATCGTGCGTGTAGCGGAACACGTCGGCGCGCCTGCCCCAGCGCTCGCGGGCCTCGTCTTCCGTCAACCCCACGCGGGCGACCTCGGGCTCGGTGAAGGTGCACCACGGCACGACGCGGTAGTCCAGCTTGCGACGCACGGGGAAGAGGGCGTTGGGCGCCACGAGGCGGCCGTGGTAGTCGGCCACGTGCGTGAAGCGGTACGGGCCGACCACGTCGCCCGCGGCCCACACGTGCGCCAGGGTGGTGCGCAGGTACTCGTCGACCTTCACGCCGTCCTTCTCCACCACGACGCCGATCTCCTCCAGCCCCATGCCCTCCACGTTCGGCTTGCGGCCGGTGGCGACGAAGATGGTGCCGGCGGTGATCTCCTGCGCTCCGGCGGGCGTCTGCACGGTCACGAGCTTGCGGCCGTCTTCCACGCGCACGGCGGTGGCGCGGGCGCGCAGGAGGATGCGGACGCCCTCGCGCTCCAGCCGGCGCTGCACGACCGCGGCGATCTCGGGATCTTCCTTCTCCAGCACCTGCGCGGATGCGCCGACCACGGTCACGGTGGAGCCGAGCCGCGCGAACGCCTGCGCCATCTCGATCCCGATGGGTCCGGCGCCGAGGACGAGCATCGACTCCGGCAGCGCGGACAGGTCCCACACGTCCTCGTGCGTGACGAATCCCGCGGCCTCCAGCCCCGGCACGTTGGGCACGGCGGTGCGCGAGCCGGTGGCGATCACCCACCGCTTGGAGCGGATGCGCTTCCCGTCCACCTCCACCTCTTCGGGAGACGTGAAGCGGGCCGCGCCCTGCACGACGTCCACGCCCAGCCCGCGGAAGCGCTCCGGCGAGTCGTGCGGTGCGATGCGGGCGATGATGGCGCGCACGCGGTCCATCACCGCCGGAAAGTCCGCGGATCCGCCCTCCGCCCTGATGCCGTAGTCCGCCGCATTGCGCACCGCGTCGAGCACGGAGGCGGAGCGGATGAGCGCCTTGGAGGGCACGCAGCCGGTCCACAGGCACTCGCCGCCCAGCCGGTTCCGCTCGATCAGCGCCGTCTTCGCGCCGATGCCGGCGGACACGGCGGAGGTCACCAGCCCCGCCGTGCCGCCGCCGATCACTGCAAGGTCGTAGGGTTTCAACGGACGTGGCTCCTGGAAAAGGGGCCCTCACCCGGCGGCCTGAGAGCCGCCGCCCTCTCCCACAACCGCGTGGGAGAGGGGACGTACTACCGGGTGGTGGGGCGCGGCGCGTGGGGTGTCGGGATGCCGATGCATTGCAGCGGCTCGGCGGATCGCGCCGTGTCCGATCGCCGGCCGGGGACGGATCGGTGGACGGGACTCCGCGCGCGGGGCCGGCGGGAAAACGTGCGTCGGCGGGGGCGGGCGGGTATTATGGGGGATCAACCTACGGAAACCGAAGCCCGAGAGATAGTTCTGCCGTGAGCGAACGGAGCGAGAAGGTGCGACGGAAGATGCCATCGGCCGCCGAGCTGCGGGGCCACGCGGCGCGCGGCCTCACCCGCCTGCGCGTGGCGATGGGGCGCCCGCGGGAGCGGCGCGTGGTGATCGGCCTGGCGATGGTGGGGCTGGGGTCGTGCGGCGCGGGCGGGCTGGTGGCCGCTTGGACGCGCGCGTGCGCCGGGACGTGCCCCACGGCGGAGCAGGTGGGCGACTACGCGCCGCACCAGGCCAGCCAGGTCCTGGACGCGCGCGGCAACCTGCTGGGCTCGTTCTACCGCGAGCGGCGCACGGTGGTGCCCATCCGCTCGCTGCCGCGCTACGTGCCGCTGGCGTTCGTGGCCATCGAGGACCAGCGCTTCTTCTCGCACCAGGGGGTGGACCCCATCCGCATGATCGCGGCGGTGCGCGACAACGTGATCGGCGGGTGGGGCGGCCCCGGCGGCAGCACCATCACCATGCAGCTGGCGCGCAACCTCTTCCCGCAGCAGCTGCCCATGCGCGAGAAGACCGCCCGCCGCAAGATCGCCGAGGTGAAGCTGGCGATGGACATCGAGCGCTCGTACAGCAAGGAGCGCATCCTGGAGATGTACCTCAACACCATCTACCTGGGCTCCGGCTCGTACGGCATCGAGGCGGCGTCGCGCACGTACTTCGGCAAGCCCGCGTCGAAGCTGACGTACGTGGAGGCGGCCACGCTGGCGGCGCTGCCCAAGGGCCCCTCGTACTACAACCCGCGCCGCAACCCGCAGGCGGCGCAGGTCCGCCGCGACCTGGTGCTCGCCGCGATGGAGCGAGCGGGCTACATCACCGCGGCGCAGGCGGCGACGGGGCGGGGGATGCCGCTCGCCCTCGTCCCGCCCACGGGCGCGTTGCGGGCGCCGTACTTCGTGGAGCGGGTGCGGCACGAGATGGAGGACAAGTTCGGCGAGCTGCTGTACACCGGCGGCCTGCGCATCTACACCGCCCTCGATCCGACCCTCCAGGAGGTGGCGGAGCGCGGGCTGGAGGAGCACCTGGAGACGATCGAGAAGGGCGAGTACGGCGACTTCCCGCATCCCACGTACGCGAAGTTCACCGCCAGCCTCGCGCCCGGCCAGCCGGTGCGCAACACGCCGTACCTGCAGGGCCTGGTCGTCGTCGTGGACCCGGCGACGGGGCTGGTGAAGGCGATGGTGGGCGGGCGCGACTGGAAGCAGTCGCAGTTCAACCGGGCCACGTCGGCCATGCGGCAGCCGGGCTCGTCGTTCAAGCCGTTCGTGTACGCGGCGGCGCTGGAGCACGGGCGCTCGCCGCTGTCCGGCGTGTCGGACGAGCCGTTCTCCATCTCCATGAGCGACGGCACTGTGTGGGCGCCCAAGAACTACGACGGCAAGTACAGCGGGTGGACGACGATGCGGAACGCGCTGCGCTTCTCCAAGAACGTCGCCGCCATTCGCCTGGGCCGCGAGGCGGGGATCGAGGCGGTGCGCAGCATGGCGCGGCGGGCGGGGATCGGCACGCGCATCCCCGGCTACCCGTCGGTCTACATCGGCTCGGCGGCGGTGGTGCCGCTGGACCTGATCACGGCCTACGCCACGTTCGACAACGGCGGCTTCCGCGTGGAGCCGGAGTACGTGGTGAAGGTGGAGGACCACCAGGGCAAGCTGCTGTGGCAGTCCAGCCCCGCTCCGGACCCGCAGATCGACCCCGGCATCGCCTGGATCATGACCGACATGCTGCGCGGCGTGGTGGACAGCGGCACGGGGGCCACCGTGCGCGATCCGGACGTGGGCGGCCTGTCGTACGACATCCCCGCGGCGGGGAAGACGGGGACGACGAACGACAACACCGACGTGTGGTTCGTGGGCTACACGCCGGACCTGGTGGCGGGCGTGTGGATCGGGATGGACAACCCGCAGACCATCATGGCGGGGGCCACGGGCGGCACGCTGGCGGCCCCGGTGTGGGCCCGCGTTATGCGTACCTTCTACGCCGGACGCAAGCCGCCGGAGCCGTGGAAGCGTCCGGAAAGCGTGGTGGTGCGCCGCATAGACGGCGGCCGCGTGCTCACGGCGAACTGCCCCTACGGCAGCGGGGAAGAGGACTTCTTCGCCGCGCGCTTCGTGCCCGAGGCGACCTGCGAGGCGCCGGCCCCGCTGCCGGACCGCTGGGTCGATCCCACGCCCGAGCTGCCGGGGCGCCCCGTGTTCCCCGGCCAGCCGCAGCCGCCGCCGGTCGAGGCGAAGAGGCCCCCGGCGCCGCCTCCATCCCACTGACGCAGGACCGAAGACGCGCATGGACCACGGCACGTACGACGACGACCGGACCCTGTTGAGCCCGGCCGCCGGGCACACGCACGCCGCGCCCCCGCCGCAACGCCGGGCGGGGTGGAAGCGCGCGCTGAAGTGGGCGTTCGGCATCGTCTTCGGCCTGGGCGTGCTGGCATTCGCCTGGCTCTGGTTCGCGCCGTGCGGCATGGGCGGCTGCGCCCCGCTCTCGGACCTGAACGGCTTCCAGGCCGAGGGCTCGCAGCTGCTGGACGTGCACGACAAGCCCTTCGGCTCGCTCTCCAGCATCAACCGCCGCGTGGTGTCGATCGACGCGGTGCCGGACTACCTGCCCAAGGCGTTCCTGGCGGTGGAGGACCGGCGCTTCTACGAGCACGGCGGCGTGGACTGGAAGCGCTTCGGGGGCGCCATCCTCAGCGACATCCGCAGCCGGAGCGGGGCGGAGGGCGGCAGCACCATCACCATGCAGCTGGCGCGCAACCTCTTCCCCAAGCGGCTGCCGTACCAGGAGCGCTCCATCCGCCGCAAGTTCATGGAGATGCGCATCGCCCGGCAGATCGACCGCGCGTTCCCGAAGAAGAAGATCCTGGAGCTGTACATCAACCACATCTACCTGGGCGAGGGCGCGTACGGCGTGGACGCGGCGGCCCAGGAGTACTTCGGCAAGTCCGCGGCGAAGCTCACCCTGGCCGAGGCGGCGCTGATCGGCGGGCTGCCCAAGGCGCCTTCGCAGATCAACCCGCGCGAGGACCGCGACGCCGCGCTCGCCCGCCGCAACCTCGTCCTCGGCCAGATGGCGCAGGCCGGCTACGTCACCGCCGCGCAGGCCGAGGCCGCGCGCGCCGAGCCCATCCGCCTGGCGCGCGGCGAGGGCGGGCCGAAGCAGCGGGCGGGCGTCGAGGCGTGGTTCGTGGCCCGCGTACGCCGCGAGCTGGAGGAGCGCGTGGGCGACCGCTTCTACACGGCCGGCCTCCGCGTGCACACCTCGTACGATCCCGAGGCGCAGAAGGCGGCGCAGGAGGAGCTGGCGAAGCAGCTCGCCGAGGTGGAGGCGGGCCGGTTCGGCGCGTACCGCCACCCCGCGTACTCGCCCGGGAAGACCACGGACGAGGGAGGGACGACTCCGTATCTCCAGGGCATGGCGATCGTGATGGACGCCGCCACGGGCGAGGTGCGGGCGCTGGTGGGCGGGCGCGACTTCGACGACAGCAAGTTCGACCGCGCGTTCCAGGCGCGGCGGCAGCCCGGCTCGGCGTTCAAGCCGTTCGTCTACCTCACCGCGCTGGAGAACGGCGTCGCGCCCAACGAGCGGGTGGAGGACGCGCCCGTGACCGTCACGCTCTCCGGCGGACGCACGTGGACGCCGCGCAACTACACAGGGACGTACGACGGCCCCATCACCGTGCGCGACGCGCTGGCGAGGTCCAAGAACACGGTGACGGTGCGGCTGGCGCAGCAGGTGGGGATGGGCGCGGTCGCGGCGACGGCGCGGAAGCTGGGCATCACGACCGACATCCCGACCGTACCCTCCGCCGCCCTGGGTGCGGCGGAGGTGCGGCCGGTGGAGCTGGTGGGCGCCTACGCGGCGTTCGCCAACGGCGGCCGCAAGGTGGTGCCGCATCTGATCCGCAGCGTGGAGGACCCCGCGGGCGGCGCCGACTGGGAGGGGCAGACGGAGACCGAGGATGCGATCGACGCGGGCGAGGCGTTCGTGCTCACCTCCATGCTGCGCGACGTGGTGGACCGCGGCAGCGGCACGGCGGTGCGCGCGGCGGGCTTCCGCGGCGCCGCGGCGGGGAAGACGGGGACTACCAACGCGGCGACGGACGTCTGGTTCGTGGGCTACACGCCGGAGATCGTGACCGGCGTGTGGATCGGGCTCGACAAGCCCCAGACGGTGGTGGCCGGCGCGTCCGGCGGCACCATCGCCGCTCCCGTGTGGGCGCGCATCATGAGCCGCGTGTACGCCGGACGCCCGCAGCCGCGCGGCTGGTCGCAGCCGGGCGACGTGGCGAGCGCGCAGGCCGACCGGCTCACGGGCGCCGTGGTGGATGCGACCTGTCCCGCGAAGGGGCCCACGTACACGGAGTACTTCCTGAACAGCGTGCCCGCGTCGACCTGCAACGCGGGGATGCTGGGCGGGGTGATGGACACCACGTTCCGCGACGAGGAGTGGGGCGCGGTCCCGGTGTACGACGACACCTTCTCCACCGCGTACCCGTCCGGCACCGGCGGCATCCAGCCGAGCGACACCATGCTGCCGCAGCTCCCTCCGCCTCCGCCCCTGCCCGCGCCGCCAGCCGGTTCGGACCGCGGGGCGGGCGGATTCCCGCGCGCCTCGGACGGCGGCGGGCGCGTGTTCCGCGACCCGGTGCCGCCCCCGCCCCCCGCGGGCGAGCCGCTGCCGCCGGTGGACCGGCCGCCGCCTTCGCCGGACGTGCCGCGGCCGCGGAACCGGCCGCCGCGGGTGCTGGGCAAACCTGCGGAGCCGTCGCCCGCGGAGCCGTCAAACCCGCCGCCCGCACCCCCGCCACCGCCGGACACGACGAGCCCGCCGCCGCCTCCGTGACGGCGGGTCCGGGGTGAAACCCTGGGCGCGCTATGGGGTTGTACACACTCGCCGCGCCCGGAAGGGCGCA
>DASRQW010000277.1 GCA_035696245.1 Longimicrobiaceae bacterium
ACCCCGCAGCCTGCGGATCTCCACCCCCAGCGCCTCGTGGGAGTGAAGCAGGATCACGGGGCGCGCACTCGCATCCCCCATTCGGCCCCAACTAGGTGGAAAAAGACCCGTATTAATCCGTAAAACAACCCTTTTTCGCCCGAGCTTCATCGCGGTCGGACGGCAGCAGTTGCCGTCCGCGTCCCTCCTGCCACTGGAGCCGCGCCATGAAGCTCGCCCGCATCCTCCTCGCCCTTCTCGCCCTCTCCGCAGCGGCCACCGCCTGCGGCAAGGACCTCACCTCCCCGTCCCAGCGCCGCATCCATCAGCAGACGGTGCAGCAGGACGACATCTACGGCGGCTACATGGGCTCCGGCGGCTGAGCCGCGGCGCACACGGTGGGGGCCGCCGGCCCGCGGCCCTCACCCAACGCCCATCTCGAGCAGCGCCACGATCTCCTCCGCAGTATCCTCGCCGCGCACGTGCCGCACCGGACGGCGCTCCGCCTCCTCCTCGCGCGGCCCGGCCGTTACCCTCTCCAACAGCGCCTCGGCCGTCAGCCGCAGCTTCCCTTCACGGGTCTTCTCCGCGACCTCGAAAGCCTTTCGCGCGGCGCCCTCGGCCCGTTCCATGTCGCCCGCCAGCTCCGCGCCATAGGCCATGTTGAGCCACGCGGCGGCCACGGCCTCGCCGGTGTCGGCGATCGCCGCAACGGCCTTCTCCCACGTCTCCTCGAACAGCTCCGTCTCGCCCGCTCCGGCAGCCGAGCGCACGATGCTGCTGAGGAGCATGAACTTCTCGCGGTACCCCGTCGTGTGCGGGCGCAGGGCGAGGAAGATGGGAAGCGCGTCGGCGTGGTAGCCGCGCTCCAGCCACAGGTATGCCAGGTCGTGCGCCAGGCGCGGCAGCCGCGGGTGTCCCTCGCCGTACACGCGCGCCGCCGCAGCGGCGTACTGGTCGGCCTCGCGGACGCGGTTCACGTGCGCGGCGAACACGAACAGGTCGTGCAGCGCCATCCCCTCCTGCTCGCGTAGCGAGTGCCGCTTCGCCGCCCGCAGGGCCTGCGTGGCCGCGCGCTTGGCAGCCGGCAGGTTCCCGCGCTCGCCGTACAGGTTGCCGAGGCCGATGAAGGCACGTGCGTACGAGGTCCAGTCGCCGTTGCGCCGGCTCTCGCTCACCGCGAAGAGGAACCAGCTCTCCGCCCGTGGATATTCCGCGCGCCAGCGTGCCAGGCGCCCTACGGTGACCGCCAGAGAAGCGTCCGACGGCATGGCCAGCGCCGCGGCCTGCATGAAGTCCACCGCCGTGGCCTTGAACCCTTGCGCCGACGCCCACTCGGATATGGAGCGACACGCGGCCGAGATTTCTCCGGCCGTGACCTCCGCCGGGCGGTCCAGCGTGGCGGCGACGGCCTCCAGCGGCGCGCGAATGACGTCGGGCGGGGCGATGGACTCTAGGTCGGCGGCCCGTAGCGCGGCGGCCTCGGGCACGGCCATGGCGGCGCGCGCCTCGTCGGTGGCGCGGGCCCACACGGTGGCGTTGCGCAGCGAGTTCCACAGCAGGCCGCCCAGCTCGCCTTCCACCTCGGCCAGGATGTCGCCGCCTTCGAAGCGCTCCGACCCGTCCGACAGGGGCGGCGGGGTGCGGCGGCGGCGCCCGCGGCCCGAAGCGGCGGGGGCCGTCTCCTCCTCGACGCGGGTCTTGCTGGATCTCTTCGCCATGATGGTCGGGGGCGCACGCCGCGCGGGCAAGCGCCCGGGAGGCTAACGAATAAGCCGTGGTTTTACGGCGCACAAGCGGCACGCCGGGACGGGAACCGTTTCCGCCACTCTGCAAGAAGCGGCCACAACGCGTCTCGCGCAAGGGCACTGCCGCCGTCGCGCATCGCACGTCCTCCGGCCCGCCCGAATCGGCCATGAGCGAAGGTGGCCCGCATCCTGGGACGGCCCGGGCGACGTCGCCCTCGATTCAGGGAAAGACGACCCGCGGCGGATCAGCAGAAAGCGGCGCCGGGAAGATTTCTCCCGACGCCGCCATGTGGGTCTTGGGATACCCGCGCGGGCTACGGCTTGGCCGCCGCGGGCTTTGTGGTGCTCGCCGCGTGGTGCGTCCGGCGGCGATGGTGCGTCGCCTTCTTGTGCGCGGTGGTGCCCGCCGGCGTGGTGGCGTGCGCGGCTGCGGTGGAGGCGCGCTCCGCGTGCACCGCGGCGGCGCGGCTGCTGCGCGCGGCCGAGTCGGCCTCGGCGGCGGCCTTGTGCGCGGCGGCGGGGTGGGCGGCAGCGGCGGGATGCGCGGCGGCGGCCGGGTGGGCGGCGGCGGCGTGCGCCGGGGCCGTCTTGTGGGCCGGCGGCGTCTGCTGGGCCGATGCGGCGCTGGCGCCGAGAACGGCCACGGCAGCGGCGGCGACGAGAGCGGACAGCTTCATACGGTCCTCCTGAAGATTGGGTTCGTTCTCCGCGCGCCGGAACGCGCGCCGGATGTGTCGAGCGCGGCAGCGGGCCTCACCTGCGACAGGCCCGTCCCTGTGCTCGCATCGAACATACGGACGCATAGCTGTCCACAGCATGACAGGTATAACGGGGATTTTCTCGCTCACGGTCTCGCAGCCGTCACGGCGCCGGACGGTGATCGCCAACCGTTCGGAAGCGGCTCGCATTGAGACGACTCCGTCCGCATGTCATTACGGTGACGCGTATCGTGCAATCCGCGACGCGTGTGGATGCTCGTCGTCGGGCATCCCCCATGTAGATGGTTGATGATCGCCCGTCCCGGCTAGGGCCCGTTCGCTACTCCGCCCACGGGCGAAGCGTGAGGTGCGTACGCGCGAGCGCGTTGACAGCCTGCGGGGCGCGGGCTAGGTTCAGAGCAACGCAAGGGGAGTAGTCCGCCGGGGAGATACCCGGCGGCCGGATCGTCAAGACTGCGGGGAGACCCGCACGGTCCGGCTGGGACGAGGGGCACGCCGTGCCCACGTCAGGGCGAGACCTTCGTCTTCCGGGTGGGCGCGAGCCTATCCGCGGGACGGGGGTGTCGCCCTTTTTGCATTCGGCACCCCCGCCCGCCTGCGGCGAGCGAGCGAACCGAGGAGGAACCGTGAGAGATTCCGTGTGGCCGTGGGTGGTGTTCAGCGCGATCGTCGCGGTGCTGCTGGCGGTCGACCTGGGCATCTTCAACCGCAAGGCGCACGTGGTGGGGGTGAAGGAGGCCGCCCGGTGGAGCGTGCTGGTGGTGCTGCTGGCCGCCGCGTTCAACTGGGGCATCTTCCACTTCGAGGGGCGGGGCGCCGGGCTGGAGTTCATGACCGGCTACCTGATCGAGATGGCACTCTCGGTCGACAACATCTTCGTCTTCGTCCTGATCTTCGCATACTTCAAGGTGCCGCCCAAGTACCAGCACCGCGTGCTGTTCTGGGGCGTCATCGGGGCGCTGGTCATGCGCGGCACCATGATCGGGGCGGGCGCATTCCTCATCTCGCGCTTCCAGTGGATTATGTACGTGTTCGGCGCGTTCCTGGTGTTCACCGGGATCCGCATGGCCACGCAGGACGACATGGAGATCGAGCCCGAGTCCAACCCGGTGCTCCGCCTCATGCGGCGCGTGCTGCCGGTGAGCCCGCGCTACGACGGGCAGCGCTTCTTCACGAAGGACTCTTCGCGCACGGGCCGCCGCATCGCGACGCCGCTGTTCGTGGTGCTCATCCTGGTGGAGACCACCGACCTGATCTTCGCGGTAGATTCCATCCCCGCCATCTTCGCCGTCACGCGCGACCCGTTCCTGGTCTACACCTCCAACGTGTTCGCCATCCTGGGCCTGCGGTCCATGTACTTCCTGCTGGCCGGGGTGATCGACAAGTTCCACTACCTCAAGCTGGGCCTCTCGGCCGTGCTCGTCTTCATCGGCGGGAAGATGCTGGCGATGTACTTTCACGTGCACGTGCCCACCCACGTCTCGCTGCTGGTGGTGGGCGCCCTGCTCGGCCTCTCCGTCGCCGCCTCGCTCCTCTTCCCCAAGCCGCCAGCCGAGACTCCGCCGCCCGGGACGGGCGACGCCGAAGAGGAGTTCGTCTACGCCGACGCCGACGTCACGGACCACGCCCCCCGCGACCCCTCCCGCCCGGAGTAGCGCGCGGACGAAGCTCGGCACACGATGCGGGACCGGTAGGTGCACGGTAGATGACCGGCGGATAAACGAAAGGGGGCGCGACTCGGCTGTCGCGCCCCTTCTGCGTTCCCCTCGACCGATCGAGAGATGCAACCTCTCGTCCGATCCACACTGATCCACGCGAGAGCCTAACCCCGTGTAGGGGTGCGATTTATCGCATCCGCAACTATCGGCGTGCGTGTGATCTTGCTCCCGCGGGCGTCGGCGCTTCCGCATCGACCCATCCGGCCGTTCCTCCATCGACAATCCCAAACGAAAACACCGGCCGAGAGATGTCGGCCGGCGAATCGTCACCTCGTCGCATCTACACCGTCAGTCGTGGATCGTCGGGACGGGAGCGTGCTCGCCGCGGCCCAGCACGCTCCGCTTGTAGCCGTACACGAAGTACACCACAAGGCCGATCACCAGCCACCAGAAGAAGCGCACCCACGCCTCCCACGGCAGCCCGTACATCACGAAGAAGCACAGGCCCGCGCCACCCAGGCACACCGGCCACACGAACGGCACGCGGAAAGGCCGCGGGCGGTCCGGGTCCTTGTAGCGCAGCACCAGCACCCCCACGCACACCAGCACGAAGGCGAACAGCGTGCCGATGTTGGTCAGGTCGTACGTCTCGCCCGCGTCGCCGATGAGCGACCACAGGGCCACGAAGATGCCGGTGATGATGGTGGTGATGTACGGAGTGCGGTACTTGCCGTGCACCTTGGCCGCCCACTGCGGCAGCAGCCCGTCGCGCGCCATGCTGAAGAAGATGCGCGGCTGCCCGTACTGGAACACCAGCAGCACCGCCGTCATCGAGAACACCGCGCCCAGCGCCACCAGCCACCCGGCCGTGCCCACGCCCACGCGCTGCAGCGCGAAGGCCAGCGGATCCGCGTGCACGCTGGGATCCAGCTCCGTGTACTTCACCATGCCCGTGAGCACCGCGCCCACGATCACGTAGATCACCGTGCAGATCGCCAGGCCGCCCAGGATGCCGATGGGCAGGTTGCGCTGCGGGTTCTTCGTCTCCTCGGCCGCCGTGGAGATCGCGTCGAACCCGATGTAGGCGAAGAAGACGATGGCGGCGCCGTGGTGCACGCCCGAGAAGCCGTTGGGGAAGAACGGGTGGTAGTTGGCGGGGTTGATGTGCATCACGCCCACGCCCACGAAGAGCGCCAGCGCCAGCAGCTTCACCACCACCATCACGTTGTTGGCCCGCGCGCTCTCGCGCACCCCGAACAGCAGCAGCCAGGTGATGAGCATCACGATGGTGAAAGCCGGCACGTTCACCAGGATCGGGATGCCCGCCACGCGCGGCGCGGCGTCGATCAGCCCGTGCACCTTGGGGTCGCTGCTGAGCAGCGCCGTGCGGTAGCCCGTGGTCATCCAGACGGGCAGCGTGAACCACTGCGACGTGAGCGTCTTGAAGTAGTCGCCCCAGCTGATGGCGACCGCCACGTTCCCCACGGCGTACTCCAGGATCAGGTCCCACCCGATGATCCACGCCACGAGCTCGCCCAGGGTGGCATACGAGTACGCGTAGGCGCTGCCGGCCTGGGGGATCATGGACGCGAGCTCCGCGTAGCAGAGCGCCGCCAGCGCGCAGGCGAAGCCCAGCAGCACGAACGAGACGACCAGGCCCGGGCCCGCGCCGCTGCGGATCACGTGGCCGTCCGGGCCGATCTGGCCGGCGGCCGCGGTGCCGATGGCGCCGAAGATGCCGGCGCCGATCACCGCGCCGATGGCCAGCATGATCAGGTCGCCCGCGCCCAGCTCGCGGCGCAGGCCGTTGGGATGGTCGCCTTCCTCGATCAGCTCCGCGATGGGCTTCCTGCGGAAGAGTTGGGACATGGGGTCGCGGGAAAGGGGTGGGACTGCGGAAAGTCGCGGCGGGAGGCCGGGGAGGCCGCCCGCTGAAGCGGTCGCAACTTAGGGCGCGGTGCGCGGCCGGCGCAACGGGAGCGTCAGGCCTGCGGCGAAGGCACGTCCTCGGTCACGCCCAGCTGGCGCGCCGACTCCTCGGGCGGCAGCACGGCCGCGTCGGGGTCGAACTCGCCCTCCCAGCGCGCCATGACCACCGTCGCCAGGCAGTTGCCGATCAGGTTCACCGTGGTGCGGCCCATGTCCATCAGCTCGTCCACGCCCAGGATCACCGCCACGCCCTCCAGCGGCAGGCCGAAGCTGGCCAGCGTACCGGAAAGGATCACCAGAGAAGCGCGCGGCACCGCGGCCACGCCCTTCGAGGTGAGCATGAGCGTGAGCATCATCGTGACCTGGTGCCACACCGTGAGCGGGTGCCCCGCCGCCTGCGCCACGAAGATCGAAGCCACCGCCAGGTACAGCGTGGTGCCGTCCAGGTTGAACGAGTAGCCGGTGGGCATCACGAACGCCACGATGCGCCTCGGCACCCCGATGCCCTCCATCGCCTGCATGGCGCGCGGCAGCGCCGCCTCGGACGAGGTGGTGGAGAAGGCGATGAGCGCCGGCTGCTTGACCGCCTGGAGGAACTTGCGGATGGGCACCCGGACGATGAGCGCCACGGGCAGAAGCACCAGCAGGATGAGGACGATCAGCGCTCCGTACAGCGTGCCGATGAGCATCGCCAGGTTCTTCAGCACGCCCAGCCCGCTGTGGCTCACCGTCACCGCGATCGCCGCCCCGATGCCGATGGGCGCGAAGCGCATCACGAACGCGGTGAACTTGAACATCACCTCTGCCAGGCCCTCGATGGCGCCCAGGAGCAGCTCCTTCGGCCGCCCCTGCACGTGGGCGAGCGCCACGCCGAAGAGGATCGACCAGAACACGATCTGGAGCACCTCGTTGCCCGCCGCCGCCTCGAAGAAGCTCTGCGGGACGATGTGCTCCAGGAAGGTGCCCGGCGTCAGCGCCTTGGCCGTGGCCGCCATCTCCTGCGCGGCGGCCGCGGGGGCCGACAGGGGCACGCCCACGCCCGGCTTCACCAGGTTCACCGCCACCAGGCCGATGACCAGCGCGAGCGTGGTGACGATCTCGAAGTAGATGATGGACTTCAGGGCCAGCCTGCCCACCCGCTTCATGTCGTCGCCGTGCCCCGCGATCCCGATCACCAGCGTGCTGAAGATGATGGGGACGATCACCGACTTGATCATCCGCAGGAAGACGGTGGACAGCGGCTTGAGCTGCGTGGCCGCGAACTGGCCGGGCACGTCGGTGGCCGGGTACAGCCAGCCGACCAGCACGCCGATCACCATTGCGAGCAGGATCCACTGCGTGAGCGAGATCCGGCGGAGGAATTTGAACATCTGGACGGCTCTTCTTGCGATTCGGGGAACGCCGGCGCGGCCCAACGCCAAAAAGAAGCTGCCACTTCGGGGTCGAAATGGCAGCTTCAGCCACGGTAACTTACAGCGCGGAGCACAGGTGGGGCAAGTCGCCACCCCGCGCGGCTTACTGCGCCGCGTATGTCCAGCGCTGCGATGCCGGGCTTCCCCTCTCGGCGAGCAGGCCCACCCGCCGGAACCCCGCAGACCGCGCGCCGCTCAGCAGGTCGAGAATTCGCGAGTAGGGCGTGCGCCGGTCGGCATCCACGAACAGCACCTCGCCTGGGTGCAGCGTCCGCTCACGCGCAAGCGCCGCCGTCAGGTGATCGTCGGTAAGAGCGCCATTCCACGCAGGCACGAAGAACCGCCCGTCCTCGCTCACCAGCACGTGTGGGCCCTGCTTCAGGTCGACGAAGGCGCTCTCGGAGCGTGCCGCAGAGAAGAAGCAGCGTGTGATCGTCGGATTAATCGTCACCACGATCAGCATCAGAAGGAGCACCACGCCCAACAGCGGGGTCGTGTCCGGCGAGTGCGCGAGCGAGGCGCCGTCCAGCCCTGCCAGCCGCGGCAGGGGCGAGCCACCGAACGACGGGGCCGGCGCGGACACGCTGCGCGCGCGCACGTCAGCGTACTCCCACCGCGGCCGCGCGCGGGACGAGGCCGACCACATCGACACCCGCTCTGCGCGTGACGTCCACCACGGCCACGACTTCGCCGTAGCTCACGTCCTCGGCCCCCTTCACGAAGATCACCTTGCGCGGGCGGCCGCGGTAGATCTCCGCGACCGTCTCGCGGAGGCGCCCCGCAGCCACGGGCTGGCTGTTGATGCTGTACCGGCCCGACGCCTCCAGCTGGAGCACGATCGCGTCGTCCGACTCCGAGGAGATCGGATCGCGGGTGGGAGGCGGTACCTGCACCGCGAGGCCGCGCTGCATCCCCTGCTGCACCACCATGAAGATGATGAGCAGCACCAGCAGCACATCGATCATGGGCGTCATGTTGATCTCGGCCACCCGCCCGCGCGAGCCCTCCGTCTTCATCGCCATGCGCCTGCCCTCCGTGGAAGTGCGGATGCGTGCTCCTCTTCCCCCGGAACGCGTTCACGCCCCTGATTCTGACGCGAAAAAGCCCGGCGCGTGTGCGTCGGGCTTTTCGGCAACCGGTACTGGTGCAACAGCTTACGGGGCGGGCGCGGGAACCGCGGTGGCCGGCCCAACCTCTGGCCGCGGGACGAGGCCCACGACCTCGATCCCCGCTCCGCGGCTGGCGTCCACCGCGTGGACCACCTGGCCGTAGGTCAGGTTCTCGGCCCCCTTCACGAAGATCACCTTGCGCGGGCGCCCCGTGAAGATCCGCGTCAGCTCGGACTGGAGCTGCGCCGGCTGCACCGGCTGGCGGTTCACGAAGTAGGCCGGGCCGGGCTCCACCTCGAGCACGATCTGCAGCTCGGGGTTGGGCTGCTGCGCCACCTCGTTCTTGTCCTTGGGCGGCGGGATCTGCACCGAGAGGCCGCGCTGCAGGCCCTGCTGCACCACCATGAAGATGATGAGCAGCACGAGCAGCACGTCGATCATCGGCGTCATGTTGATGTCCCCCTGGGGACCGCCTTTCTTGCCGACTCCCATTGCCATGGTGCTACTTCCCTCCAGGCTTGGCCACGGAGCCCCGCGGCAGCTCGGTGATGGCGCCGATGCGGCGCACGCCCGCCTCGCGGGCCGCGTCGATGGCGCTGAGCACCACGCTGTAGGCGACGCCGTTGTCGGCCTTCAGGTAGAGCACGTGGTCGTCGCGGTGCGCCGGTATGGCGTACTCGCGCTTCAGGCGGTCCGTGAGCTGGGCCAGCGCGACCGGCTTCGCAGGCTCGCCCACGTAGTAGATGCCCTGGGCGTCGATGCCCAGCGTGACACGCTTCTCCTTCTCGGGCGCCGACATCTGCGCCTTGGGCGGCTGCCACTTGTAGCCGCCCAGGGCGGGGGTGATCACCATGAAGATGATCAGCAGCACGAGCATCACGTCGATCATCGGAGTGACGTTGATGTCGGCGTTCACGTCCGACTCCAACCCGGCGATCTTGGGCAGCGGGGATCCGCCGAACGACGCCCCCGCGCCGAGCGAGCTGGACATGGTCAGTCTCCGAAGTTCGTGGCGCGCCCGCCGGTGGTGATGCCCGCCTCGCGCTTGGCCTGGCGGTCCATCATCCAGTCGATCATCTCACGGCCGGCGTAGGCCAGCTCCGAGAACAGCGTGTCCAGGCGCGCCGTGAAGTAGTTGTAGAGCCACACCGCGGGGATGGCCGCCATCAGGCCGATGGCCGTGGTCACGAGCGCCTCGGAGATGCCGCCCGAGATCGCCTCGAGGCCGCCGCCGGCCGTGCTCATGCTGCCGAAGGCGTTGATGATGCCCATGGTGGTGCCGAGCAGGCCCACGAACGGCGCGGTCGCGCCGATGGTCGCCAGCAGGCCCATGCCCGACTTCAGGTCGTTGGCGAGCAGGATCTGCTCGCGCTCCACCGAGCGCTCGGCCGAGTTGATGGCGGCGCCGGCCACGCGGGGGTCGTTCAGAAGCGGGGCCACCTCGCGCAGCGACTCGCCGAGCACGCGGGCCACGTGCGACTTGGTGTACTGGTCCGCGGCGGCGAGCGCCTCGGGGATGTTGTCGTTCTCCAGCGCCTGCGAGAACGTGGGGGCGAAGGCGCGGGTCGCGGTCGCCATGCGGCGGAAGCGGATCCACTTCGCGACGGCCACCGAGAGGGAGATGATGCTCATGAGGATGAGGACGATGACGATCCCCCTCGCGAAGAGGCCCATGTTGGCCCAAAGCTGGCCGAGCGATAGCGACATTGGCTTCCTTCTCCTTGCGCTTCTGCGCGTTTCAGAATGTGATGAGACTGACTGGATGGGACGGCGCCCGCCGCCCGTTCCCGGCCGGTGCGCCGCCCGCTTGCGGACGGCGCCTTCCCGGCGGTGCGCTGCCTACCGCGTGACGGTGAAGTTGATGGGCACCGTCACCCACACCCTCACGGCCTTGCCGCCCACCTTGGCCGGGCGGAAGCGCATGCGCTCCACGACCCGCTTGGCGGCGTCGGCGAACTGGTCGTTCGTCGAGTTCTCGATGCTGATGCTGCTGGGGTCGGCCTTGCCGTCCTCCATCACGCGCACCCGCACCGTCACCGAGCCCTCCACGCCCGCGTCGCGCAGCAGCGGCGGGTAGTTGCGCGAGAGGGTGCGCTGCACGTCGGCGGCGTTGCTCAGGGTGGGCTGCTCCTCCACCGCGGCCAGCTCGTACGTGCCCTCGTCCGGCGGAGCGTCACGCCTGCTGACGTCCTGGGCCACGCCGTTCTCCACGCCGTTGGCCACGCCGCCCAGCTTGCCCTGTCCCGAGAAGTCCTCGGCGTTGACCGCGTGCTGGTTGGGATCGACGTCCGGGATCTTCTGGGGCGGCTCCTGGGGCGGCACCAGCTCCTGCGTGCCCTTCACCACCGGCGGCGCCTCTTCCTGCTTGGGCGGCGGGGGTGGCGGCGGCTCTTCCTTGGGGGGCGGAGGCGTGTTGGGCTTATCCGCCACCTCTACGTAGTCGACCAGCTCCTCGTTCTTCTTCTTGGTCGTCTCCGCGTGCACTCCGACGGCGAGAAGCGAGAGGAGCGCGCCGTGCGCCACGACGGACACGATGGTCGTCGTGGCGGTGGCCGAGCTCTTCTTCTTCCCGTCCGACGCTACCAGCTTGTTGAACATTCCACCCTCCGCCGTGAAACTCGATGGGCCCGGGACTCGTAGGGGCCGGAGGAGCCCTCCGGGCCGGCCTCAACCTTCTAACGAACGTGCGTTCCGCTTTCTGACCCGGCGGTCCGGGCCGCCGCCTGCCCCCGCGCGAGCGCCGGAGCGAACGTTAGATCGAAACTCCGCCAGGCACCGCGGGAGTGCATGGCGGAGTGCGCTCGCCGCGGGCCGCGGCTGCCGGGCCGGACGGGAAGGCCGCGGGTCCGAAGAAGCAATCCGTCAAACCTGCACGCCCCCTTCCGGTAAGTCAACCCTTCGCCCCGCCTACGGTTCCACACCGGCGAGGCCCCCATTCCGCCCATCCCGCCGCGACCACGCCGCTCCGGATAGTCTATCGGAGCGGTGAATCTTTATTCGCCACGGTGCCCAGCGATATACCCACGACGGCGCGATGCGGTTCCCGCTACCGCGCGACGGCGCAACAGCTTGCGCCGTACGGGCCTTCGTCTTGGGAGATGCCTGGAACCTTGCCTCCGCGGCTCGCGCGCCGCATGGGGCGTGCCGCGCCGTGACACTCCCGGGCAATCGTGGGACGTTCCGGACGTGCGCGACCTGCGCGGGATGGATGCGGTGGACGGAAGAAGATACACGGCACCGCGGCTTTGACAACCGGCAAGCGGCACTTCGGCGGCGCATCGCGTGAAACGCGCCGCAACGCTACGCCAGGCACACCATTCCCGCTCCTCTTCCGCCGTGGCGACGGGGACGGCGCTCCGAATGCGTTGCTCCGGCGTTACGCCGCCGTCACGGCCGTGTCCTGCTCGCCGAGCGAGGCGGCCAGCGCGCCGAACGCCTGGGGGCAGAGGCCGGCGCCCACCTGGGCGCGCATGATCGCCAGCACCTCGCCGCGCGGGAGGCCGGCGCGGTACGGACGGTCAGCGGAGAGGGCGTCGAAGACGTCGGCGACGGCGAGGATGCGCGCGGCCAGCGGCAGATCGCCGGCGCGCACGCCGCGGTGATAGCCGCTCCCGTCCATCCGCTCGTGGTGCGAGGCGGCGACCAGGGCCAGCTCGCGAAACACGGCCACGCGCTCCAGGATGCGGTGGGTGTGGTCGGTGTGGCGCCGCACCACGGCGAACTCCTCTTCGGTGAGCTTGCCGGGCTTGTCGAGGATGCGGTTGGAGACGCCCAGCTTGCCCACGTCGTGCAGCAGCGCGGCGCGGCGCAGGTCGCGCAGCTCGCCCGGCCCGAAGCCCATCTGCGCCCCGATGCGCACGGCGACCTCGGCCACGCCGGCGGAGTGGCGGAAGGTGTAGGGGCTCTTTGCGTCGATCACCCCGGCGAACGCTTCGGCCACGCGGTCCAGGCGCTCGTCGTCGGCGAGCAGCACGCGGTCCTCGGGCTCCAGCGCGGCGACCTGCGCCTGCACGTCCGGCGCTGCGAGAGCGGCCCAGAAGCCCTCGTCGCCGCGGATGCGCTCCAGGGCCCGGACGAGCGCGGGGTCGAACCAGCGGCCGGAGCGGCGGCGGGCGACGCGGCACGCCTCGTCCACGCCGAACGACGAGAAGAAGATCTCCACCGTCTGCGCCAGGCAGAGGATGCGGCCCGGCAGAGGGATCCGCGAGCCGCGCAGGCGGGCGGGGCTGCCGCGGCCGTCCCAGTGCTCGTCCAACGTTCGGATGGCGGCGGCGGTCTCTTCGCTGAATCCCAGCATGCGCGCGATGTCTGCGCCGCGGTCGCAGCGGGTCTGGATCAGCTCGGTGCCCACCGGCCCCGCCCCCGCGATGCTCAGCACCTGCGCTGCCCGCTCCAGCGCGGAGCCGTGCGGCGCGGCGTTCCGCACCGTGTGCGCCAGCGACGCCCACCGCCCCGGCCAGTCGGTCAGCTTCCAGCTGCGCTTGACCTCCAGGTCGTCGGAGCCGAAGAGCATGCACGTCTTGGCCGCGTTGCTGGAGCAGCCCGCGTCCTTGAGCAGCAGCGCGTAGAACAGCGACGAACGCTCGTCTGCCGAGAGACCAACTTCCGCGGCGAGCCGCATGCCGATGAGGCAGCTGCGTACGGCATGGCCCTCCGGCTGCCCTTCGGTGATGTCGAGCGCGTAGGAAAGCGCCGAGATCACTTCGGAGAGCGGGATGCCCTGGACGGGCTGGCCATCGACGGCGGACGGGCTGGATTGCAACGGCGGCGCTTCGCGAGGTATTCGAGGGTTCCGGTAGATGCTACGCAGGGCACGTTCCCGCGTCCACCCGCCGCACATTGGCCGAGGCGAACCGCCCCGTGCATCTACCGCATCTACCGCATCTACCGCATCTACCATCACGGGCTGAAAGACTCGCGAATGCACGGGCTGCCGGAATTCCGTGCGGGCGTTCGTCGGCGGAGGGCCTCTCGCCGGAAGCCGCGAAACTCGCCTCGGCTCGGACAGACGCGGCTTCCTCCGAGAGGCCCCCCACCTCCTCGCGTGCAGAGCTCTCGCGGCCGATCGACGCAGCGGACCCGCGCTACGGGTGCTTCGGCGGGCGGGTGAGGTAGCGGTGGAGGCCGGAGGCGATCATGTCGTAGGCGACGGCCTTCTCGTAATCGCCGACGATGGCGGGGTCGCCGGTGGCGGCAAGGATCTCGGCGTCGCCGCGGCGGCGGATGCCTTCCGCAAGGGCGGCGGCGTCCGCCCCATCCGCGACGGCGGCGCGGGCCCAGGCGGTCCAGTCGCGCAGCCGCGCTGCAAGCTCGTCGAGGTGGCGCCCCGCGTCCGCGAACGCGCCGAAGTGCGTCAGGAGCAGGTGCTCCGGACGAACCGAGCGGAGCGTGCCGACGCTCTGGAGCCATCGCCCCAGGTCGAATTCCGGCGGCGGCGTAGGCGGGCGGACATAGGACGAACCGGGCAGGCGGACTCCGCCGACGTCGCCGGTGAAAACGAGGGCCGCCGCGGGATCGTGGTAGGCCACGTGGTGCTCGGCGTGGCCGGGCGTTTGGAGCGCGCGCAGGGTCCGGCCGCCGGCGCGGACCTCGGCGCCGTCGTCCAGGGTGACGATGCGGTCCGCGGGCACCGGCAGCATCCGGCCCCACAGGCGGTCCATCTCCGCGCCGTAGATGCGGGTGGCGCTGGAGATCAGGCGCGACGGGTCGGCGAGGTGCGCGGCGCCTCGCGGGTGAACGTAGACGCGCGCCCGCGGCATCTCGCGCAGGAGCACGCCCGCGGCGGCCGCGTGGTCCAGGTGGATGTGCGTGAGGAGGATGCGGGTGACTTCCGCCGGGTCCTGCCCCGCGGCGCGGATGCCGGCCAGCAGCGTATGCGCCGTGCTCGCCGGGCCCGCCTCGACCAGGGCGAGATCGTCCTGCCCGTCATCTCCCGCGAGCAGGTACGAGGCGATGAGGCCGGGTACGCCCTGCCAGCGGTGGTCGATGCGCAGCACTCCGGGAGCTTCCTGGTGCACGCCGTCCATCTTCCTCGTTTCTCGTGTGTACGGTGGTGTCGTCCGCCGATCCGGGTGAGGTACGCGCCTTCCGCCGAAACCGTGCCGTGGAGCGCCGGCCGTTAACGCGTCGCGGGGAGGGAGCTCCGGATCGAGGCGGGGATGCGGCGGCGCCCTCGCCGGACGGGGCGGGTTGGCCTAGATTTGCAGTCCGCTTCCTTCCGGGCTTTTCCGCCCGCCGCTCGTCCGCTCCACTTCGCATCCCCAATCCGCACATGCAAGCCACGTCACGCGCGAGCACGCTCACCGACCGCGAGGTCGAGGTCGAGACCCCGGAGCACGTGGCCATCGGCTACGAGCTGGCGGGCCTGGGCTCGCGCTTCGCGGCGCTGCTGCTGGACTGGCTGCTCCTGCTGGGCGGCCTGCTCGTGCTCGGCATCGGCCTGCCGCTGATCGCCTCGCTGGTGGGGCTGGGCGGGATCGCGAAGGCGCTGGGCACGGCGTTCGTGATCGGCGCCGTGTTCGTATGGACGTGGGGCTACTTCTTCTACTTCGAGGGGTTCCGCGACGGGCAGACGCCGGGCAAGAAGCGCATGGGCATCCGCGTGGTGCACGACGGCGGCTACCCGGTCACGGCCCGCGGCGCCGCCATCCGCACCCTGCTGCGCCTCGTCGACATGCAGCCGGTGCCCAGCTGGCTGATCGGGGGGACGATGATGATGTTCCACCCGCGCACCAAGCGGCTGGGCGACCTGGTGGCGGGCACGGTGGTGGTGCGCGAGCGCGGCGGCACGGTGCTGCCCGAGGAGGCCGCGGCCGCGGCGTCGCTGGGCCCGCCGCGGCTGAGCGCGGAGGAGTTCGCGTGGCTGGGCAGCTACGTGGCGCGCCGCGCCGGCCTGGAGCGCGACGTGCGCGCCCGCATCGCGCGGCAGCAGGCGGAGCGGCTGGGGCCGCGCTTCGCGGACGACGCGCGCCGTCTGCACAGCAGCCACGACGACTTCCTGGTGCTGGTGCATGCGGACGAGGCGGGCCGGCGCGCGGCGGCGGGCCTGAGCGGGCGCTCGGGGAGCGCGCAGGCGGCGGCGCTGTTCCGGCGGCAGCGGCCGGCGTGGGACGAGTACGCCGGCCTGCTGGCGAAGGCGCGCGACCGCGGGCTGGACGCGCTGCCCGAGAGCCAGGTGTCGCGCTTCGCGGCGCTGTACCGCGAGGTGGCGGCGGACCTGGCGCGCGCGCGGACGTACGGCGCCTCGCCCGAGCTGCTGTACATGCTGGAGCGCACGGTGGGCGCTGGCCACAACCTGCTGTACCGCCCGCCGCGCCGCTCGTGGCGCGCGCTGAAGCAGTGGCTCACGGGCGGCTTTCCGGCGCTGGTGCGCATGCGCTGGCGCGCGCTGGCGCTGGCGAGCGCGCTCTTCTACGTGCCGGGCGTGATCACGTACACCGCGCTGCGCGTACGTCCGGACCTGCAGCGCGAGGTGGTGTCGCCGGTGCTGATCGCGCGGGCGGAGGAGGCGGCGGAGAAGGAGAAGGCGGGGAAGGGCTACGTGGAGCTCAGCGACCTGCAGATGCCATCAATGGCGGTGGGCATCGCCGCAAACAACGTGCAGGTCACGTTCGCCACCTTCGCCGGCGGGATCCTGCTGGGCTTGGGGACGGTGGCGTCGCTGGTGTACAACGGCGTCTCGCTGGGCGGGGGGCTGGCCGTGTTCGCGAACGTGGGACATGCGTGGCAGATCCTGGCGTTCGTGATCGGCCACGGGGCCATCGAGCTCACCGCCATCTGCATCGCGGGGGCGGCGGGGCTGCTGCTGGCATCGGCGATCGTGCTGCCGGGACGGAGGACGCGGCGGGAGATGCTGGTGATCCGCGGGCGCGAGGCCATCTCGCTGATCGGCGGTACCATGATGATGCTGCTGATCGCCGGGTCCATCGAGGGCTTCGTGTCCCCCTCGCACCTGCCGCTGGAGGTGAAGATCGGGTTCGCGTCGCTGATGGCGCTGCTGCTGCTCATCTACCTGCTCTTCGCCGGCCGCGACGAGGAGACGCGCCGCGCGGTGGAGAAGATGGGGAGACTCGCCTGATCTCTCGTTCCCGCGCCCGCGGGCCGAAGCTCTGAACGGCGGACGGAACAAGTGACGGGCAGGAAGACGATGCGGGGCGGACCATCCACGGCCGCCCCGCATCTTCGTGATGATACGAAAACCGGGAGATGGTGCGGCCAGGATCGCCCGGGCGGCTAAAGCCGCGGGCTACGACGGCGCGAAGCCCGCCTGCGCGGGCTGCTGCCGGTGGTCCGAACCGCTTCGGCTAGACTCCGCGAAGGTAAGTCGACCCGGATTCCGTATGTGCCTCCGGTGATGGGGATGATGATGTCGAGGAGCTGGTCGGCTTGGAAGGCGGCTGCGCATCTCCCGGCCAACCCGGCTGCGTCCGGGCCAGCGAATCAGAGCGGCTTGCGCATGACCGCCACGGTCTGGGCGAGATACTCGGTGTGCTCCACGAATTCCCAGCCGAGGCCGCGGTAGTAGCTCTCCTTGTCGACCGTGTAGAGGTAGAGCACGGTCGCGCCCAGTTCGCGCGCCCGGTCCTCCACGGCGGCGATGAGGGCGGCGGAGATGCCGCGGCGGCGGTGAGGCGCGGCCACGTACACGCCTCCCAGCCACGGCGTGTGCTCCGGCCGCGAGGTCATGTCGTTGGTGCGCAGGCTGGCGGTTCCCAGCGCCTCGCCGTCCTGGTGCGCCACGAGCGTGAGCGGCATCTCCCGGCGGTTCATGTGCGTGCGGAAGCGCTCCACGTACGTCTCCACCGTGCGGTCGGGCAGCACGTGCTTCCACTGCGCGTCGAACCACTCCGCGAGCGTGCGCAGGTGCTCGGGACGGTCGGCGAGATAGTCGATCTGCATGTTCTGGATGTCGGTGGCTCGACCAGGAGATACGCCGTCGGAAAGCTACGCGATCATGGCCGGCCGATCCATCCCGCAGCGGCGGGTCGCGATGGAGCGGAGCTGCGGATCGCAGGGATGCGACCGGGGGAGCCTGGGGGCGAAGTGTTGGCGGGCACGGTGGATGGGGCGAGGTCTTGCATCTACGGGAGTCGCTGTTGCCGCGTTCTCCGCGGCGGGACGCCCCTCGGCCGCGCGGATGGCCGCGCGTTTTCCACCCAGGAGCACGGACGAACGATGATCGGCTACACGCTGCTGATGTTCCTGAGCGTGGCGGTGGGCTGGTGGGTCGTCTACGAGGGCTGGCGCAGTCGCCGCTTCCGCCGCGCCGAGCGCGACAAGGACCCGGTGCTCTACTGGACGGCGCTGGGCCTGGTGGCCGCGTTCGTGGCGTTCTGCACCGTGATCGCGGTGATGCTCACCTGGCAGGTGTACCGGTGAGCATGGCGGCACGGCCTACTCGAAGTGCCAGTAGCCGTGCGCGCTCACGTCGAAAGATCCCTCCAGCAGCACGCGGTACGCACGCAGCCCGGGCGGCGCGTCCGGCTGCGGCCCCACGCGCGTGATGGTGAGCGTGCCCGTGTCGGCGCCGTAGCGGCGGGACGCATCGCCGTCGGGCGCCTGGACGTCGGACTGGAAGCCCGCCCACCCGCGCCGCACCCAGACGGAGTCGCCCGTCTCCTGCGGGGCGATGCGGTACGTGCCCGACCGCAGCGCGCCGGCCGTGTCGCCCACCTCCACGAAGAAGCTGATGCTGGTGCGGTCGCCTTCGCAGCCGATCACGTACGAGCCTTCCGGCCCGTGCTCGGCGATGGTGATCATGCGCGTGCCGCGGGCCGAACCGCGGACCTCCCGCTCCACCTTGCCGTGGAGCTGCGCGGAGCACGCACCGCCAGGCTGGAAGGTGCCCGAGAAGCGGATCACGTCGTTCCGGGCGCGGCCCTGGCAGGCGCTGGCGCACAGGCAGAGCACGGCAGCCGCGAGACGCTGGACGCGGGGCATGGAAGCCGGAGATGGCGGGAGGGAGATGCCGGGCCGCGGGTGCGGACCGGCCGGACGCGAGTGCGTCCGTGGTGCGGGATGCGTTCCGTCCGCGGCGGCAGACGGTCAGGCGCTGCGGCCGCGGTCCTTGTCGCGGGCCACCAGGCGGCCGATCTCGTTGTGCGCGGCAGACAGGTCGCCGGAGAGCTCGGTGATGTGCTCGGTGCACAGGATCACCGCGCGCACGCCGTCGCCCCACACCTGGCCCACGTAGCAGTCGCCCGCCTTGAACAGCACGCGCTGCGCCTCTTCGAGCATCTGCAGGGCGTCCCACACCAGCTCGCGGGCGTGGTCCAGGTGGTCGGTGGAGCTGGGCTTGGCGTCGGCCATGCGGTCCGGTGAGGGGTGGGACGTGGATGCTGCCCGGCTTGCGCACGATGCCTCAACTTCTGCCCCGCCGCCCGCCCGCACAAGTACCGGCGTGACTTCATGCGTCGTATCCGCATCGTCGGACGAAGCGGCGGAAGTTGCTCGGGTCGGGAGATGTGGGGCGGCGGAATCCGCCCCTGTCCCCGGCCTCTTCCCCAGAACTGCCCGGGCGAGGGGGAGATGGACAGGTCTTCGCGGGGGCTGAGCTAGACGGATTCGGGGTCGACGGGCATGAGGATCCAGGACGCGAAGAGGACGACGATGCCGACGAGCCAGGGGCCCGGGTCGCCGCTCAGGAAGAGGACGATGGCGCCGAAGAGCGCGGCGGCCTCGGCCTGCGCGTAGCCGATGAGGCTGTAGACCGGCCGTTCCGCCACGGGCCGCGAAGCCCGCAGGCGGCGGAAGAGGAACAGCACGCCCAGCATCGCCGCCGCGAACACGTACGCGACCGTCCCGATGACGGGCGAGGCGGGCGGACCGTCGAGCGCCGCGCCGGCGTGGTGGCGCCAGAACCCGAACGCGCCGAACGCCAGCGGCACGACGGCCATGACGTTGCGGATGGGCCGGAGGAATGCCGGCGACGGGATGTGAACGAACGGGCTGAACATGGCGTCTTCTCGCGGGAGGGTGGACGGGAGATGTGCGCGGGCGGCGCACGCGGGGCAGACGACCGTGGGAGGGGCCGCATCCCACGACGTTCATCGATACAGCGGTTACGGCAGGTGCGGGGATTCCGCGGGTGTCCTAGAGCAGGCCGCGGCGCTTGACGTCGAGGTAGCGATTGACGACCGCGGGCACGGCGTCCTGCGGGCGGGCGTCGGCCACGAGCACGCCCGTGCGCTGCATGGCGGCGAGGGCGTGGGCGCGGGCCTGGAGCAGCTCTTCGGCGGCGGCACGGCGGAAGACGGCGGCCTCGTCCGTCGCGGCTAAGGCAGCGGCCGTCTCCAGGTCCGGGTTGCGCAGCGCCACGGCCAGCGGCAGGTGCCGGTTGGCGGCACGGCCTAGGTGCGCCACCAGCGC